>JAFXPL010000051.1 GCA_017527945.1 Bacteroidales bacterium
AAGTAGAGCGAGAGGTGGTGGTCGAAGAGGTCGGTGCTGAGGCCGAAATCGACGTTGAAGTTTGGCTCCCTGCGACTGAGGAACTCTATCTGCCGCCCGACGAACTTACTGTTGACAAACACATCTACCTTGCCCCATAGTTTTGCATTCATATTGAGGCGCACAATGTAGCTCCAGGCTTCGTCCTCCACCCATTCGCCGGGACGCACCTGCATACGGTACCAGACTTCGCCGCCGTTGACATAGAGTCGGATGTTCATAAACTTGCGCGGACGCCAAGTGAAGTTCAACTCGGCACCGCTGAAACGAGAGTTCCCTAAAATGACGGAGGTGTCCATCTGCACCACGCGCCCGAAATATGGACTGTAAGCCACATCGGAAACTTGGGCAAAATTGTTGGTACTGAGGTTGAGGTAGCCTTCAACCCCGATGGAGCCCCACTTGGTGTAGTGCGTCCAGCCCGCCTCGGCCTTGTGGCTGTAGGCCATACGCAGGTTGGGGTTGCCGACGGTGTAGCTGTCGTCAGCGTAGATGACGAAGGGGGAGAGTTTGGCAATGTCGGGTGTGTCAAAACGGCGCGTGTAGCTCAGTGTGAAGTTGTGGTTGTTTTCGGTGGAGTAGCTGGCGTGGATGGAGGGGACAAGTCCGAAATAGTACTTGTCGAAGTCGCACGACGCGATGTTGTGTTTGTGTTGCAGCCATTGGTTCTCGCCACGCAAGCCGCCTTTAAGTGTCAGCCGACCAATCTTCTGCTGCACGGTGAGGTAGAATGTAAGGTCGGTCTCGAGTGCGTTGAAGACGTAGCTACGAACAGAATCGCGCTGGTAGATGCCACCGGCGAGTGTGTCGAGATGATGTGTCTTGTCCAGTGGCTTGTAATGGTATTCTGCGCCAACCTCAATCTTGCCGCCCTTGCCGTAGGGGAAAGTATAGTCGACGTAAAGGTCGTTTCTACTACCCCACTGGTCAAGCTTGCTATGGCGAGTGAAGTCCAATGCTGGGAAGTTGGCATATTGCCGTTGTCGGATGCGGTCGTCGTGCCCGCTGGTCAGGCCGCCGTTCCAGTTGAACTCAATCTCGCGCCCAGCGGTGTCGAATTTGTGCTGATAGTAGGCACCCACGTTGCCACTGAAATAACGCATACGGGTATCCACATCGGAACGGTAACTGTAGTCGCCGGGATGGTTTATGTACTCAATTCGGCTCACATCAAAGTCAGCATCCATATTAAAGAACGAGGGATAGAACCACGCCCACGCCGAGAAGGTGTTACGGTCGTCGAAATGATAGTCGAGTTTGCCACCGATGTTGTAGTTTCTTGACCGTTGCAACTCGTTGCCTGTGTAGTCAATTGTTGAGGATAGCAAGCTGTCGTCGGTCAGCAGTCGCGAGTGCTGCTCGCTGGTTACCTTGTAGTCGTTGAAATAGGCACTACCGTAAAGGTTGAGGCTCAGTTTGTCGTTATTTTAGACATAGCTCACCCACGGCGAAAAGCGAGGGCCCGTGCTGGCTTTGAATCCGACAGACAGCAGCTGGTTAAGGGGATTGCGGCCGTCGGTGACGATGTTGATGATGCTGCCGCTGGTGCCATAGCGTGCCGAAGGGTTGCTCAGCACCTCGATGCGCTTGATGCCGCTGGCTGGCAACGTCTTGATGTACTGCTTCAGTGCCTCGCCGTCCATGTTCGACGGGCGGCCGTTTAGCCACACCTCCACGGCGCTCTTGCCACGGTAGGTGATGTTACCCTCAGCATCCACCTCCACGCCCGGTGCGTTCTGCAATGCATCGCTGGCGGTGCCGGTCTGCACGCTGGGGTCGTCCTCCACGTGGTAGAACGTCTTCTCGCCGTCGGCGCTGTAAAGCGGTCGCTGGGCGCTGACGCTCACCGTGTTGAGCATTGTGGACGTACGTTGCATGCTTATGGTGCCAAGTTTAATCGAGGGGGGGACGGCGACGGGTTGCCAGTGGGTCTCATGTCCTACGGCGGTGATGCGCAAAAAATAACCACCACTGTCTACACCATCAAAAATGAAATCGCCGTTGTCTTTACTGGTGACACCCATAACGAATGTACTGTCCTTTTGACGTAACAGTACGCAGTTTGTGAATGACAGGGGTTCATCGGTCACTGCATCATGCAGTGTACCCGTTATCGTCGTTTGTTGAGCCCAGACAGGACTCGACGCAAGTAAAAGGGCCAGTGCCCAAATGATTCGTTTCATTTTACTACAGTTTGATTTGTTCTTCTCTGCTTTAATATCGTTTGAGACAGTGTGAATGATACAACCTCTTTTCTCGTGAAATCCGCTCAAATGCTGCTGCAAAAGTATCAAGCTGCTAAAAAACAATACCTACCCAAAAGAGTAATATGCTTCCGCAATATGAAAAACTACCCGAAAGGGTAGTGGCAGCAAAGGCAATAAAAAATGACCCAAATGCGTTTCTACTTCAAAGATTAACAGCATATATGACTCAGATCGACGACTTCTTCATAGACAAAAACCGAACGGAGAACGAGAGAAGAGCAAACTTGTTTGCTTTTCCGAGCCGTGGTGAGGTCGGCGAAGCCAACCGTGTCGACGGCATCACGGAAGCTGATTACGAACGTGTGCAGCCGAAGATTGAGGCTGTGGCCGCTGCCGCTCGGACAACCACCAACAGCATCTGCATTATTGACTATCATAAACGTAATTTCCTTTATGCTTCGGAGAATCCAATGCTGGCACCGATAGGTTTGAAGGATATGGGCTATGCCCTGTACCTCAATTATGTGCCTAAAGAGGAACAGGCCATGTTGCTCGAAATCAACCGCGCCGGATTTGATGAATTCTCTCGAATAGATGTGTCGGAGAAGATGGACTTCGTCATAAGCTATGACTTCCACTTTATTCAAAATGGCCGCAGCCGCATGGTCAACCACCGCCTTACGCCTTTGGCACTCAACTCCATGGGGCAGCTGTGGCTTGCCCTCGCTTCTTTCTCGCTCTCGCCACGCAAGCATTTCGGCAACGTAAGGATGTGGCGCGCAACCGAGCATGGCAACGGCATCGTGGGCAACCGCGACGTGCGAGAGTACTCGCTGGTCAATGGCAAGTGGCACACCTGCGCTCCTATCTCTCTCAGCGACACCGAGCAGGCTCTCCTGATGATGTCGGCGCAGGGCTACACCACCGAGGAGATTGCCTCGCGACTCTTCCGCTCGGTCGATACGATGAAATACCACCGCAAGAAACTCTTCCGCAAACTTGGCGTGGAGAGTATCAGCGAAGCCCTCGCCACGGTGATGAGCAGCAATGTGATGTGATTCAACTCACTGCCCCAACCGCTCTTTGGATATATAATATCAACCGGGTTCTTCCGTTAATGTAAAAAACCACACAACAGATGCAACTGAAAAAAATATTCCTCGCCCTCTTAATCCTGCAGATTTCTTCTGCCCTGCAGGCGCAGCAGCCGTGGCTGATGCCGGCCGATATGCCCAATGCGGTCAAATTCCTGCCGCCTCCGCCCGATTCTGGCTCGGCCGCTTTCTTATACGACCTTTCCCAATACCAGTGGGGTAAGGCGCAACGTAATGATGCTGAACGACTTGCAATAGCGGTGCGCGATGCCAACTGGAGCGTCCGGACCATCTGTCAGGAGTTCAGTGTTCCGTTTGGCATGAAGATCTCGGAGGAGACTACCCCCGAAATATACCATCTTCTTGAAATGGCCTTGATTACAACAGATCAGGTGGGCAAAAAACCGAAGGAGCATTATTCTCGTGTGCGCCCGTATGTGCGGTTCAACGAGCCGACCATCGCCCCTGGCGACGAGGAGGCCTTGCGCCACAACGGCTCCTTCCCGTCGGGACATACCATCCTGGGCTGGAGTGCCGCCCTGCTTTTGACCGAGATCAATCCTGCTGCGGCCGACACCATCCTTGCGCGTGGCTATATGTTCGGTCAGAGCCGTGTCATTGCCGGCTACCATTGGCAGAGCGACGTCGATGCCGGACGTCTTGCCGCCAGTGCCGCCGTCGCGCGTATCCATGCCGACAAGCGTTTCGCCAAACAGATGCGCAGGGCGAAAAAGGAGTTCCGCCGTCTGTCGAAAAAAATGAACTGATATTGGATTTCACATAAAAGCATGAAGGGCTTGCCTGTTGGCAAGCCCTTCATGCTATAACAAAGCTTGTTGGAATCAGCTGCATTTGCTCCAGCCGCAGTTCGTGCAATGCTTGCAGCCGCCGCTGTAGACAACCGTTTTCTGGCCGCAGTCCGGGCAAACCTCATCGGTCGTCGTGCCGTCCTTGATGTAGCGGCGCAGCGCTCTTGCCACACCGTTCTTCCATGTCGTGATGGTGTCCTCGTCAAAGTTAAGCTTCGAAATCAGATCCACCACATTCTGAATCGGCATGCCATGACGCAAAATGCCCGAAATCAGTTTCGCATAGTTCCAATACTCTTGTTTGAATGTGCGCGACAAACCTTCAATCGTGACCTTATATCCGTCAGGATCAAGGAACTGGAAGTCATACCGTGCGTGCTCGTCGCCCTGTTCCTTCACTCGGATCACCCAGCCTTTCTCCACCGTCGCCGGCAGCAGGAAGTTCGCGGCTCGTCCCGTAAAAATCTCATACGGACGGCCTTCGTACATGCCGACCACAGCAATCCAGTCTTCCTTGTTGTTCTTGAAACGCAGAATCTCAGCCTCCAGTTTCTTGGGACGCTTGGGCGCCTTGGTTTCGCCAAATTGCGGTGCGCTTTGTTCGTCATTGCTCACCAGCACGCCGTGTCGGCTGCCGTCACGATAGATCGTGCATCCCTTGCAGCCCGATCTCCAGGCTGTCTCATAAATCTCTTTCACCACCTCCTTGGTGGTCTCCTTCGGTATGTTCACCGTCACGCTGATCGAGTGGTCCACCCATTTCTGTATCGCTCCCTGCATCTTCACTTTCGCCACCCAGTCAATGTCGGCCGACGTGGCCTTGTAATAGGGCGATTTTTCGATAATGGCGTTCAAATCGGCATCCTTCATCCGCATCACTTCGTCCGTGTCGTATCCGTTGATTTTCAGCCATTCAATGAATTTCGGATGGAACACATTGTATTCCTCAAACCAGTCGCCGCTCTGGTCCTGTATCACCTTGTGCTTCGACGTGTCTTTGTCGTTGGGGTTGATTTTCTTGCGACGCTTGTACGAAACCAAAAATACAGGTTCAATTCCCGAAGTGGTTTGCGTACAGATACTTACCGTACCCGTCGGCGCTATGGTCAGCAGGGCGATATTGCGTCGTCCGTTGCTCAGCATGTCAAGGTAAAGCTCCGGGTCGGCCTCTGCCAGACGTTGGATGAAGGGATTCAGCTTTTCGCGGTTGGCGTCGTAAATCGGGAAGCACCCGCGCTCTTTGGCCATCGTCACCGACGAACGGTATGCCGAACAGGCCAGCGTCTGCTGCACCTTCACGGCAAAATCCGTCGCCTCGTCGCTTCCGTAGCGCAATCCCAGCGCCGCCAGCATGTCGCCCTCTGCCGTAATGCCGAAACCGGTCCTGCGACCTTCCAGGCATTTCATCTTGATATTCAGCCACAAATTCTTCTCAACGCTCTTAATCTCCTCACTTTCAGGGTCCGACTCAATCTTGTTGATGATTTTTTCCACCTTCTCCAGCTCCAGGTCAATCAGGTCGTCCATCAGTCGCTGACCCATGGTCACATGTTTTTTGAACAGCTCAAAGTCAAACTCGGCCTGCGGAGTGAAGGGGTTCTTCACATAACTGTACAAGTTGATTGCCAGCAGTCTGCAACTGTCATACGGACACAGCGGAATCTCGCCGCAGGGGTTCGTGCTCACCGTCCGGTAGCCGAAGTCGGCATAGCAGTCCGGCACCGATTCGCGCAAAATCGTGTCCCAGAAAAGCACTCCGGGCTCCGCACTGCTCCATGCGTTGGCTATGATTTTGTTCCACAGCGCACGGGCGTCAATCTCCTTCTTCACTATCGGCGTCTTCGAATCTATTGGATATTGTTGCACAAAGGGCTTCCCGTCTATCACACACTGCATGAATTCGTCTGTGATTTTCACCGACACGTTGGCGCCTGTAATCTTCCCTTGCTCCAGTTTTGCGTCAATAAAGCTTTCCGCATCCGGATGTTTTATCGAAATCGAAAGCATCAGCGCTCCTCTTCGGCCGCCCTGGGCCACCTCGCGCGTGGTGTTCGAATAGCGTTCCATGAATGGGACAATGCCCGTCGACGACAACGCACAGTTCTTCACCGGACTGCCGCCCGGCCTTATATGGCTCAAATCGTGTCCCACGCCGCCACGGCGTTTCATCAGCTGCACCTGCTCCTGGTCTATCTTCATGATGCCGCCGTACGAATCGCTCTCGCCGCTGTTGCCGATCACAAAACAATTTGACAATGAAACAATCTGGAAATTATTCCCGATGCCCGACATCGGGCTGCCCTGCGGAATGATGTAGCGGAAGTCCTTCATCAACTCATATATCTCATTCTCGCTCATCGGGTTAGGATACTTCTTTTCAATGCGCGCAAACTCGCTCGCCAGACGGTGGTGCATCATGTCCGGGTTCTCTTCATAGATGTTGTCGCCGTCGCGAAGCGCATACTTGTTCATCCAAACATTGGCTGCCAGCTCGTCGCCGTGGAAGTATTCCACCGACGATTTCATGATCTCTTCAGGGCTGTACTTTTGATATTTTTCCTTGTTGTTCATATTGTTACGTGTGCTTACAGATGTTGGTGCTTTCACTTCTTCTTTTGATGTAATCCTAGCGGGTTCCGGATCTCCAATAGGACCCTCTTTCTGTACTTCTTTGCGCAATTCGTTGTCTTTCTTGCTGTTGTCAGGTGCGGACGCGTTTTTTGCGCCGCGTTTTTTCTTGGGCGCAGGCGACGGCATGTCGCCGAAATCCAAAAATAAATCATTCCCTTTCATGTCGAAAAGATTATTTATTGCACAAATACAAAAAGTTATATACTATCGGATCCTTGTCAATCAGTTTGCTAAATTACTGATAAGATTCTGCTCCCACACCTCTTCGGCCTATATAATTATCAACAAGAATTAAACATACCTGAAAACCAGCCTCCCACACCCCTCCCTCTCCCCAAAACCGTTCATTTCTTCAAAATCGCCCCTCCCCCTGATAATAAAATTCGGCCGCTGCAGCAGAAGCTGCAGCGGCCGAAAAATCCAATAGTTTTCTTTTCTGTGAAAAACTGTCAGTTGCAAAATATTATTTCACAACCAGTTTCTTCATTCCGCTGGTCCGCTGTCCGTCGCAGAGGCCATACATGTAAACCCCTGCCGGCAGACCCGTCAAATCCATCCGCACACAACCTTCCGAGCCGCTCAGCTCCACGCTTCTCACGCATGCGCCCGTCATGTTGTACACCCGCACTTCGCCCTCTTCGTTCCGAAGGCTGTAGTCGATGTTCACCGTTCCGCTCGTCGGGTTCGGATATGCCACAAACGAAGCCTCCTCGGCCACGTCGCTGATGCCCACCGTAGCGTTCTTGTTGTACAGTTTCAAGAAAAACTGGGTCTCGTTGTTGGGGTTCACCGTGTCATAAATGTGCACCCTGAAAAGTCCCATCGGGGCGTCTTCCGGAACCATGAAGTCGATATGAGTGTCCGTGTAGTTCGAGTTGGCCAAAATCTGGAACGGCGCCGATGCCGGACCCGACATGCACAGCAGGCCCGTGCAGGTCGACATCACGCGGGTCGTCGTTTCGTTCAGTGTCTCAATCTCTATACGTGCAATGATGTTGTGGCTGCTGTTGTTTTGGAAGTGGGGTTTGAATTCAAAGTCTTCTTCCTCAGCCTTCAGCGACAGGGTGTCGGTGGGGCCCAGCGGCTCGTTATCGTAGCTGGCGCTAAATGTCTGTGCCTTCGCGCTCATGGCGAAAAGCATTGCTAATGCGATAAATACAGTTTTTTTCATGTTGATTCTTCTTTTTTTTCGACCTGCAAAAATACAATTTTTTTTGATTCTGTCCCTTTTAATCTTTTTTTTAAACCCGTTGTAATCCCCCCCCCCAAAAAAAAAACCATAAAAACCCACAAACCCCAATAACCCTAACAAGCCTAAAAAGCCTATCAAGCCTAACAACCCTAAAATGCCTAATTAGCCTAAAATGCCTAACAAGCCTATCAAGCCTAATAAGCCCAATAAGCCCATTAACCCCATCTCAAGCCATCCCAATCAATTCATCCACCACTTTCTTCACGCCGGTTCCGGCCTTCTCCTGGTAAATCTTCACCGCCCGCGAAACGGCCACGGCCTTCGGATCCACCAGCCAGCACGGGCTCTCCCGCGGCACATAGTGTATCAGTCCCGCCGCCGGATAAACGTTCATCGACGTCCCTATCACCACAAAAAAGTCGCACCGTTCGCACAGTTCCGCCGCCGGCTCAATATTCGGCACGGCCTCGCCAAACCACACAATATGTGGACGCAGCTGTGCCCCGTCCGGACCTTTGTCGCCCAGGTGGATGTCCTCATATCCGATGTCCACAATCAGGTTGCTGTCCCGTTCGCTGCGGGCCTTGGTCAGCTCGCCGTGCAGGTGCAGCACATGGCTCGACCCGGCCTGTTCGTGCAGGTTGTCAACGTTTTGCGTCACAATCTGGACGTCAAAGTATTCCTCCAGCCGCACCAGCTGCAGGTGTCCTTCGTTGGGCTTCACCTCCTTCAGCTGACGCCTGCGCTGGTTGTAGAAGTCCAGCACCAGGGCCTTGTCTTTGGCGTATCCTTCCGGCGTCGCCACGTCTTCCACGCGGTACTGTTCCCACAGCCCGTCGCTGTCTCTGAAGGTGCTGATGCCGCTCTCGGCACTGATGCCCGCACCCGTCAAAATCACAACTCTTTTTTTCATAATCATCTATATTTTTGTTCCGGTTCCCTCCGGAATAGTTTCAGTTCCCGCCCAAATCATTTCAATCCTTAAACTCCTTAAGATCCTTAAAGTCCTTAACCTCTCCCTCTCCTTCGCGAAAATCTGTCCGTTCCCGTCCCGCCTTTCTCAAAGCACCTTCATCTCCGTGCGTCGGTTGGCGGCGCGTCCGGCTTCGGTGTCGTTGTCGGCCACGGGTTGTGTCTCGCCGTATCCCTTGAATGTCAGCCGGTCGGCGGCAATGCCTTTCCCTTTCAGATAGTCATACACCGACCGCGCGCGCTGTTCCGACAGCCGCAGGTTGGCCTCGGCTTGGCCTACGTTGTCCGTATGT
Organism: Bacteroidales bacterium; assembly: GCA_017527945.1. The sequence goes on from JAFXPL010000051.1 coordinate 9,238, forward strand.
CCGCCCAGCTCTATCTTCAGCTCGGGGTTCTGCTTCATCAGCTCCACCACCTTGTCCAGCTCCACTTGCGATTGCGGCAGCAGCTCCCAGCGGCCCGTCTCGAAAAACACGTTCCGCAGCGCTATCCGTTCGCCGCTCCTTATCGGGTGCAGCCCTATGTCCACCTGCCGGGGCTCCCATTTCCCGCTGGCGCCATGCTCCCATTGCTCGTTCTGCGAGTGGAACAGGTAGCCCTTCGCGCTCACGTGCACCGCATAGCTCCTCCCGGCGGGCAGGCTCACGGTGTATCTTCCGTCTTTCTGGTCGCTCGACGTGTTCGCCACCGTCTCGCCGCTCATCAGGTCTATCACTTTGATGTCAGCTCCGACAGCGTTCCCACTCGTGGCGTCGCTCACTCGTCCGGTCATGCACACCGCCACGCCGGCGCGTTGTGCCTCAGGCAGTTCAAAACTATACAGGTCTTGCTTCCCGTAGCCGCCGCGACGGTCGCTGGCATAGATGGCGGTCCGCCCGTCCGCGCTCACTATCAGGCCGCTCTCGTCGCCATCGGTGTTGATGGGGTAGCCCAGATTCTCGGGCTTGCTCCAGCTTCCGTCCTTCTGGCGGGTGGTCTTGAACAGGTCCAGTCCGCCCATCCCTTCCGCGCGGTTGCTGGCAAAGTACAGCGTCCGGTCGTCAAAGTGGATGAAGGGGGTCATCTCGTCGCTCTCGCTGTTTATCTCCGGTCCCATGTTCACTGGCTCCGTCCATTTCCCGTTCTCGAAGGTCGTCTTCCAGATGTCCATGCCGCCATGTCCGCCTTTGCGGTTGCTCACAAAGTACAGGGTCTTCCCGTCAATCGAAAATGTCGGGTTCGACTCCCATGCGCCGCTGTTCACCGTCGGGCCCAGGTTCCGGGGCTTGCTCCAGCTGCCGCCTCGGTTCACACACATGTACAGGTCGCACCGTCCGCCGCCGTCAGCTCGGTTGCAGGCGGTGAAAAACATGATTCTTCCGTCTTGCGAAATGCATTGTGCCCCTTCGTTGTCCGTGCTGTTCACCGGCTCGGGCATCCGCGTGGCCTTGCCCCAGGTGCCTTCTTTCCAGCTGCTTGTGTACAGGTCTTCCTCCATCTGCGTGCTGGCCGTGGTGGTGCTCTTCCGCGGAAATCGGCGCGTAAAAACCAGCGTCCCGCCGTCGGCCGTCAGCGATGGCAGATATTCGTCTTCCGCGCTGTTCACCCCAGCGCCCAGGTTCTGCGGGTCGAAGGCCACAGGGTGGGAGAGGGCCTCTTTCCTGAAACGTGCCCTCGTCAGGCATCGCTCCGCGTCAACACGGTCCTCGTCTTCTTTTTTGTTCAGCCGCATAAAAGTCTCCAGACAGCTTATCGCCTCGTCAAAATGCCCGTCCGTCAGCTCCAGCTTGCCCAGTTGCAGCCATGCCGGAACAAAGAAGTCGCTTCTCTGTTCCACCACGTTCCGCAGATGCTCCTTGGCTTCCGCGCGCAGCTCTTTGCACGTCGGGCACTGCACCTCGCCCGATGTCTCCACCAACACCGCCTCGGCATCCTGCAGCAGGTCGGCCATCACCAGATGGGCCTCCAAAAATCCGTCGTCCTCCTTCAGCGCCTGTTCCAGGGTGTTCCTTGCTGCGTCGCTCTTCCCTTGGTAAAGGGCCTCCAGGGCCTTCTCATACAGTTTCACGGCTTTCTTGTTCGTGCTCGTGTACTCCTGTCCCTGCGCCGCAGCGCCTATAAAAAATAGTATTATAATATAAATTATTCCTTTTCGAATCATATCCTATCGTCTTTTTCCCAAAAATAACGTCTTCATTACGCTTTTATTGCACCGCCCTTCAAACATCCCTCCCCATCCGCTTTTCCCCCCAAAAAAATATGTTAAAAATTTTGACAATCCCGAACCTTTTCGTAATTTTGAACTCTCAAGTGTGTGCGTACATTCCTTGTAATGCGCAGAATGTAAAACGAATATAATAAATCAACAAATCGTAACAATGAAAATATTAGTTCTTAATTGTGGCAGTTCGTCCATCAAGTATCAGTTAATCGACATGGCCAACAATGCCGAAGTCATGGCTAAAGGTCTTCTCGAACGTATCGGCCTGGAAATGGGTGAGTTCACTCACAAATTCAAAGGCCAGAAGCACTACGAGCAGCTCCCCATCCCCAACCATACCGAAGGCATCAAAATCGTCCTCCACGCCCTCACCGACCCCAAGCTGGGTGTCATCAGCGACCTCAAGGAAATCGGCGCCGTCGGTAACCGCGTCGCTCACGGCGGCGAAATCTTCAAGGACAGCGCCCTCGTCACCGATAAGGTCATCGAGCAAATCAAGAGCCTCGAACACCTCGCCCCGCTCCACACCCCCGGCAACCTCGCCGGCATCTACGCCATGCGCGAAGTGCTACCCAATGTCCCCCAAACCGTCGTCTTCGACACCGCTTTCCATAGCACCCTCCCCCCGAAGACGTTCCTCTACGGTCTCCCCTACGAATTCTACAAGAAGTACGGCATCCGCCGCTACGGCTTCCACGGCACCAGCCATAAGTTCGTCGCCGAAAAAGCGGCCAAAATGATCGGCCGCGACTGGAACGACCTCAAAATCATCTCCTGCCACCTCGGCAGCGGCGCCTCCATCGCCGCCATCGACCACGGCAAGTCCTTCGACACCACCATGGGCATGACCGCCCTCGAGGGCCTCGTCATGGGCTCCCGCTGCGGCGACGTCGACCCGGGCGTCCTCCTCTATCTCATGGATCAGGGCATGTCCTCCAAAGAGCTCACCAAGGTGCTCTACAAGCAGTCGGGCCTCATCGGCATCAGCGGCGATAAGCAGGATATGCGCGACATCCGCGCGGCCCGCGACGCCGGCGACGAACGCGCCACCTATGCCTTCGACATGTTCGCCCTCCGCGTCAAACGCTACATCGGCGGCTACATGGCCGAAATGGGCGGCTGCGACCTCCTCCTCTTCACCGGCGGCATCGGCGAAAACGCTTGGTTCATGCGCCACCCCATCCTCGAGGGTCTCGAATGCCTCGGCGTCAAGGTCGACATGGAACTCAACGACAAGACCATGGGCGAAGATGTGATCATCTCTACTCCCGACTCCAAGGTCGCCACCGTCGTCGTCACCACCGACGAGGAATACGTCATCGCCAGCGACACCTACCGCCTCGTCAACGGCAAGTAATCATCGCAAGCGCCTTGTCTTGCAATGCTATATCTCTAGCCCCTCGGTCCGTCCGTGGGGCTTTTTTGCGTCCCTCTGGGGCCGCCTCCGTCGCTTTTGCCGTTTTATTTTTCCGTTTCTTAAAATTTTTTTGTAAATTTGCATATCCGACCAAATGGTACGATATATCGTATTCTGTTCATAATTAGTTCTATAACTTATTTTTCGCAAATAATAAAAAACATCATATTATGGCTAAAAAGAGTATCCTCCCCGGCAAAAACAACGCCTATCCTTGGACGTTTGCCTCCATCGGCGGCGTGACGCGTGTCACCATCAGCTCCGGCAACGACATCGCTCACCTCGACCAGCTCGACCAAAAGCTTTGGACCGTCCTCAGCTGCCCTGTTAAGGGCCTCGAATTCGACGAAAAAACGCTCGCCCTCCTCGACACCGACAACGACCAGCGCATCCGTGTCAACGAGGTGGTTGCCGCCGCCAAGTGGCTCACCGCCGCCCTCCGCAACAGCGACCTCCTCCTCCAGGGCAACGACCATATCGACCTCGCCGATCTCAACGAGTCGGACGAAAACGGGGCCGCCATCATCGCTAGCGCCAAGCGTCTCCTGGCGCGCCTGGGCGAGGATCGCTCCGACATCTCCCTGGCCGACGTCGCCAAGGCATGCGAGGCTTTCGACGAGAAAGTCAAGGCCAAGGACGACGCCATCGTGGCCGTCGTCGACAACCGTCCCTACGCCGACAACACCGACGACGCTATAGCTGCCGTCAACGCCATCCGCTCCAAGGTGGCGGATTTCTTCATGCGCTGCAAGCTCATCGCCTTCGACGAGGATTGCGCCTCCGCGGTCGACGTCTCCGTCGAAAAAATACAGTCCATCAGCGAACTGAACCTCGCTACCTGCAGCAACCAGATCGCCGACTATCCGCTCGCTCGCCCCAACAAGGAGGGCCTCCTCCCGCTGGCCGACGGCATCAACCCGGCTTGGCAGGCTACCTTCCAGCAGGTCCGCAACTTGGCCTTGGCTGTCGACTACCCCGAGGCGGACGCCATCTCTGAGTCTCAGTGGAACGCCGTCCTCGACAAACTCGACGCCTACGTGGCTTCCCTCTCCGACGACAAGTCGGCCAAGGTCGAATCCTTCGACAAGGAAACGGCCGAAGAACACGACGACAACCAGCTGGTCCAGAAGTTCTTGCTCCTCTATCGCGATTTCTATAAGCTGCTCAAAAACTACGTGGTCTTCGCCGACTTCTACACCCGCGACGACTCCAAACTGGCGGTCTTCCAGGCGGGCAAACTCTATATCGACCAGCGCTGCTGCGACCTCTGCATCCGCGTCACCGACATGTCCAAGCATGCCGACATGGCGGGCCTCTCGGGCATGTACCTCGTCTACTGCCACTGCGTCTCCAAGGTCAAAGCGGCCGAAATGGACATCGTGGCGGTCCTCACCGATGGCGATGTCGACGACTTCCGCGTCGGCAAAAACGCTGTCTTCTACGACCGCTCGGGTCAGGATTGGGACGCCACCGTCACCAAAATCATCGACAACCCGGTCTCCATCCGACAGGCTTTCTGGTCGCCCTACAAGAAACTCTGGAAGTTCATCACCGACAAGATCAACAAGAACGCTGCCGAAAAGGAGGCCAAGCAGATGAACGACCTCACGGCCAAGGCCGACACCGCCACCGACAAGCTGGCTACCAAGCCTGCCGACCCCGCGGCTCCGGCTCCCGAAGCGGCTCCCGCCGAAAAGAAAACGCCTTTCGACATCGCCAAGTTCGCCGGCATCTTCGCCGCCATCGGCTTGGCATTGGGTGCCATAGGTGCCGCCCTCGCCGGTCTCGGCGCCTTCGTCTTCGCCAAGTGGTACAACATCATCATCCTCCTCGGTCTCATCGTCCTTGTCATCTCCGGACCTTCCATGTTCATCGCCTGGACCAAGCTGCGCAAGCGCAACCTCGGACCGGTCCTCAATGCCAACGGTTGGGCCATCAACGCCCAGGTCCGCGTCAACACCACCTTCGGCGCCACCCTCACTTCCCTCGCCAAGTATCCGCTCGTCAAACTCCCCGATCCCTATGCCGACAAGAAGATGGCTTGGTGGAAGAAATGCCTCATCACGCTCGTCGTCCTCGGCGGCATCTTCTGCGCGCTCTTCTTCACCAACACCTTGCGCCACGTGGGCCTGCCCTACAAAAAGGATGTCCCCGCCGCCACCGCCACCGACTCCACCCAGCCTCAGGCCCAACCCGAAGCCGCTGCCCCTGCTGAACCCGCTCCTGCAGAACCTGCCCCCCAATCCTAATCGCATCTCCAGAACAGAAAAAAAACTCCCATAAAATCAAAAGAGCGGCCCCTAGCCGCTCTTTTATTTCCCCATCCCACCCCCCCCAAAAAAAAACTCCCCATGCCTCAAGTCCCATTCGAAGAAAAGATTTCCGACAATCTCCACCAGTACCTCCGCTCCCAGGGCCAAATCGACCGTGTCCTCCAATCCAGCCCCGACATCGACGACCGCTGGCAGTCCATCGCCTCTTCCTACATCCCCGACGGCGCCCGCGAGTACCGCAACTATCCCGTCGCCAGCCTGGGCTGGATGATGTATATCGGCATGGCCGTCGCCCAGTTCTGGGACGACGAGTGGTCCATCTATTCCCAAATCGACGACCTCTACCGCTACATCCGCGACAAGCGGGGCTACGACGCACTCGACGAGTACGTCCGCGAAGATGTCCTCATGCTGCGCCCGGACAACCCCGACTACGATGCGCTCGAAGCGCTCGTCAGCGAATGCGCCGCGCGCGTCTACCACGCCCTCGTCCGCGAACAGTTCGAACCGGCCACCAAAGAGGCTTTCGACGCCTACGTGGCCTGCCTCCACCAGCTCTTCCGCTTCGGCGCGGCGCTCCAGCTCCACCGCCTGGGCTACCACATGCACAAACTCTCCTGACGCCCCTGCAATCTCGCTCCGCCGACGCCTCGGTCCCTTTATATTTCTCCATTTCAAATTTTTTCGTAAATTTGCAAGTCTTTTAAATTCGAAAATATTTCGTAACAATGTATCGTACACATACTTGTGGCGAACTCAACGCCACCAATATCGGCCAGACCGTCACCCTCGCGGGCTGGCTCCAGCGTAGCCGCGACCTCGGCGGCATGACCTTCATCGACCTCCGCGACCGCTACGGCATCACCCAGCTGGCCTTCAACATGGAGACCAACGCCGACCTCTGCGAGAAAGCGCGCCGCTTGGGCCGCGAATACGTCCTCCAGGTCACTGGCACCGTCATCGAACGTGCTTCCAAAAACTCCAAAATACCGACTGGCGAAATCGAAATCGAGGTTAAGGAACTGACAGTGCTCAACGCTGCCAAAACGCCTCCCTTCACCATCGAGGACCAGTCCGACGGCGGCGACGATCTGCGCATGAAGTACCGCTACCTTGACATTCGCCGCAACCCGGTGCGCCGCAATCTGGAACTGCGCCACCGTATGGCTATGCTGGTGCGCAACTATCTGAGCAACCTCGATTTCCTCGAAATCGAAACGCCGATGCTCATCAAGTCCACTCCCGAAGGTGCTCGCGATTTCGTCGTGCCTAGCCGTATGAACCCTGGCGAGTTCTACGCGCTCCCGCAGAGCCCCCAGCAGTACAAGCAGCTCCTCATGGTGGCAGGCATGGACCGCTACTTCCAGATTGTGCGCTGCTTCCGCGACGAGGACCTGCGCGCCGACCGTCAGCCGGAGTTTACTCAGATCGACTGCGAGATGTCGTTTGTGGAACAGGAGGATGTGCTGCAGACCTTCGAAGGGCTCGCCAAACATCTCTTCAAGGAAATGAAGGGCCTCGAGTTCGACCAGTTCCCTCGTATGACTTGGCACGACGCCATGCGCCTCTATGGCAGCGACAAACCGGATATTCGCTTCGGTATGCAGTTCGTGGAACTCAACGACGTGGCCAAAGGACACGGCTTCGGCCTCTTCGACAATGCTGAGCTGGTCGTCGGCATCTGCGCCGAGGGTTGCGCCGAATATACGCGCAAGCAACTCGATGCACTGACCGATTTCGTCAAGCGTCCGCAGGTGGGCGCCGGCGGTATGGTCTATATCAAATACAACGCCGACGGCTCCTTCAAGTCCTCGGTCGACAAGTTCTATTCTCCCGATGACCTGAAGGCCATCGCCGACAAGTTCGGTGCCAAGCCGGGCGACCTGATGCTTATCCTCTGCGGTCCGGCTATGAAGACGCGTGTGCAGCTTTGCGCCTTGCGTCTCGAAATGGGCAACCAGCTGGGCTTGCGCAACCCCGAGGTCTTCGCTCCGCTTTGGGTCATCGACTTCCCGCTGCTCGAGTGGGACGACGAGACTCAGCGCTACTACGCCATGCACCACCCCTTCACGGCTCCCAAGCCGGAGGACGAGGCGCTGCTTGACGACCCGTCGCGTTGGGGCGACATCCGCGCCAATGCCTACGACATCGTGATGAACGGCGTCGAGGTGGGCGGCGGCAGCATCCGTATCCACGATCGTACGCTGCAGAACAAGATGTTCCACACGCTGGGCTTCACCGACGAACAGGCGGCCGCTCAGTTCGGCTTCCTCATGGATGCCTTCACCTATGGCGCTCCTCCTCATGCGGGTCTGGCCTTCGGCTTCGACCGTCTCTGCTCGCTCTTTGGTGGCGCCGACAGCATCCGCGACTTCATCGCCTTCCCGAAGAATAACAGTGGCCGCGACGTCATGAGCGGCAGCCCCAGCCCCATCTCCGATGCGCAGCTGGACGAATTGCAGATCAAAGTGGATTTGAAAGGATGAGCACGGTAAAGGCTCTCGTCAACTCTATGCGTCTCCGCACGTTGCCCCTGTCGCTGGCAGGGGTGGTGTGCGGAGGCTTTTTGGCTATGGGCAACGGCGGCAGTGTATGGTCGCTTCTGCTGGTTATGGTTACTGGCTGCGCTCTGCAGGTGCTCTCCAATCTCAGCAACGAGATGGGCGACCATCTGAGCGGCGTGGACGGCGAGGGTAGGGAAGGTCCCAACTACAGCATGACCGACGGCGGACTGACTGAGAAGCAGATGTGGCGCGCCATCAACGGGATGGTTGTGTTCTGCTGCTTGAGTGGTCTGGCTATGGTTCTGGTGTCAGGCTCCCCGTGGTGGCTGCTTCTTTTGGGCGCTGCCGCTATCTGGGCCGCCACACACTACACACTTGGCAAGTCTCCTTACGGTTATCGCGGATTGGGCGATTTGTTCGTGTTCATCTTTTTCGGTCTGGTCAGCGTTCTTGGCAGCTACTATGTCGTGGCAGGCACTTTGGATTGCGAACGCTGGCTTCTGCTGCCCGCTGTAGGAGTTGGGCTACTGAGCGTTGCAGTGCTGAATGTCAATAATATCCGCGACATACAAAGCGATGAAGGCATCCGTCGGACGATACCGCTGCGCATTGGCGTTCGCAACGCGCGGATATACCATACTTTTTTGATTGTGCTGGGTGTCGCAAGTTTCTTTTTTGCATCAGTCGCTTTTGTTCAGATTTTAGCTTGCTGCATTACGGTTCCTTTCTTCGCTTGGCACCTGTATGGTGTATGGACACGCGAAGGTAGGAGCCTTGACCCGATGTTGCCGCTTTTGGTAATCACTACTTTTGTGTTGGCGGTGTTGTACAGCGGTGTGAGTGGTGTGATGCCTTTGTTGTTTGGCCTGTTAAATCAAAGATGCTGATGGCTTACGATTTCGACAAGATTGCGACAAACTACGACCGCCTGAACCATATCATGACTGCAGGGATGGACCGTCTGTGGCGTCGGCGTGCGGTGAATCAGGCCGTGGGCACTGATGGCACACCGCTGAACGTCCTCGATGTGGCGTGCGGCACTGGCGATCTCTCGATAGAGTTTCTCCGGCATCGCTGCCATGTGACGGGCATCGACCTCAGCAGCGAAATGCTCGCAATCGCCAAGGCCAAGACCGCCGAGGCTGGCTTTCAGCCCGATGCGTTCAACTATCTCCTGGCCGATGCCGAGCAGCTGCCCTTCGACGACAACACCTTCGACATCGTCTCCTGCGCTTTCGGCATCCGCAATTTCATCCATCTCGAACAGGGCTTGCGCGAAATGGCGCGCGTCTTGAAACCGCAAGGCCGTCTGCTCATCATGGAACTCTCCACGCCCGACTGCGCCCTGGTACGCCCGTTCTACAACCTCTACACCCGTCGCATCGTCCCCTGGCTGGGCACCAGAATCGCCGGCAACCGCGAGGCCTACACCTACCTCCCTTCCTCTGTCGAGAAGTTCCCCAAGGGCGAAGCAATGCTCCAAATCCTCAATTCCGTCGGCCTCCCAGCCAAACAAACCAAATTCTTCTTCGCCGTCTGCCGTCTCTACCACTCCCAACCCCAACTCCAACCCCCAACTCCGCCATCCGTATCTAAAACCAACCCCGCCGATCCGTATCCAAAAGGAACCCCCAATAGAAACACCAAACCCCAATAAAAAACACTTCGTCTCCCCCAACTTTGACGTAAATGGCGTTAAGAAAATGGTTTCGTGTAACCTGACATCTTACATCATCCCTCATCCATCCGACATCTTTTTTTCGCTATTCAGGAAAAAATCCGTATCTTTGCAAATTGGATTGGCTGACAATGAGGGAGTGCTGAAAAGGTCATGCAATCATCATAAAAAAAATAAAGCAGTAGTATATGGCAAAGAAAAACCAGTTGGGATACAAGGATATTGAAAAGAGGTTGCAAGCAATTAAACCAGCAGCGTTGGATGCTGACGAGATAGGCTATCGGTTGCTCTATGCCTTTGGCAAAAGCGAGAAGGATATTGCTCGATACAAGGAGGGCAAGGGGGTGCTGAAGACCTTTGAGGGGTTGCTCATAAAAGGGCTGTTCTGCTACAGAAGCACAACGACCCCTCGGTTGACGGAGGAGCTAGAAGGACTGAAAAATGATGTGCAGGTACAGAAAGCTGCACCCAAGATTGTGGCTGTCAGCGATGGCGCCACCCTGCTGGCATACGACCTGCGAGAGAAAGACACCTACGAGAATCCGCTTGAACGCATCTATTGCGACTTTGCTTTCTTCTATCCCTTGATGGATGTGGAGCGCGTCCACTATGTGGAGGAAAGCCCTGC
>JAFXPL010000052.1 GCA_017527945.1 Bacteroidales bacterium
AAGCAGGCGATAGGGCGCGTCGAACAGGTGATCCCATACTACGTGGTAAGTCCGTGACAGAGGTACCGCGGCAGGGGTACCATGCAAGTGCCAGCCTCCAAAGACAGCAAAAAGACTGTTACTATTTAACTGTGAATTAAACAGTTCCAAACAGCCGGAAAGGGGTAAACAGTCAACTTCCATATACTGGAAAAACAGCATAAACTATTTGAATTAATCATTTCGCATAGTACTATTTAACACATTCGACTCGTCCTTCCTATTCCGCAATCACCACCACATTGGACCAACCGTCCAGCAAACAACAATGCAACGACACAAGAACGCACCGTCAAGACAATATCCATGGTCTTTTTTTCACCAAATCAACATATTAATATTTTTCGTATTATTGCACCTTCAAATTATCATACAAACAACAACCAAATTTCATGTTATGAAAAAAATTTCCCTACTCCTGTGGACAGCACTGGTCTTGGTGTTCCTGTCCCCGCCGGCAACGGCACAAACCAACAGCACAACCGTCGCTGAAGGCACTACAACAGACACCCATCTTCCCATTTGGGGACTGTGGATGAACTCCTATTGTCGCCACCAGGTCATTTATCCCGAGATCATGCTCGCGGACATGACAGGCGCCACCATCTCGGAAATGAAATTCTACACATCGGGCACAGGTGTCAACCACACTTTCGTCGACACCATGCAAGTACAAGTCCGCCTCGGCATTGCCGACACTTTCCATTTCACATCGGCAACATTCAAGGAAATCCCGTTCGACACTGTCTATACAGGGAACCTCTCTGTGGTGGCGGGTGTTATGACCATCACCTTTGCCACCCCCTACAACTATAACGGCGGCCACCTGCTGCTTGATATTATCTCCACCGTAAAGGGAAACGCCAAATCACTAACCTTCAAGGGAATACAACCCGCCAACGAAGTCCGATCGGGTGTAGCAGGCCACAACGGGGTGCAGTCGGCCATCACCCCTTACAGCCGTTACCGGTTCATCCCGCAAACCACGTTCACCTACACGGGCGGATCCAGCTGCCTGTCGCCGAACGGGCTCTCTGTGACCGACATCTCAGAGACGGACGCCGTGATGCACATCGACCCGCGTCCCGGCCAGAGCGCATGGGAATTCCTACTCGTTCCCGCCGGCACCGACACCACCGGCATGGCCTGGATTGACATCTCCGACACGACACAAGATCTGGTCGGCCTGACAGAAAACACCGCCTACACCGTATATGTGCGCACCCTCTGCGGCGACGGCGAGCTCAGTTCCGTCAGCTACACCAACTTCCGCACCGCATGTGCCCTGATCACCGCCGATGTGCTCCCGCGCACCTGGAACTTCGAGTCCGATAACGCCGGCGGCAACGTCTCTTTTCCGCTGCCCTCCTGTTGGATGCGCACCCCCTACTCCAACTATCCCAGCATCACCTACCCCGTCTATGCCGATATGTGCCACAGCGGCAGCACGGTGCTCGGTTTCCACACCGCCACCTCCGTCGGGGTGGCCTCGACTGGAGAAATCGACACCACCGTGACCCCCATCCAACAACTTCAGGTCGAGTTCTACGCCCGAATGCGCCAAGGCTACACCGGCGCCACACTCCAAATCGGCGTAATCTCCGACCCTACAGACAACTCCACCTTCCAAGTCTATAAATCCATACCCATTACCTCCACAGCTTACAACGAAGAGCCTTACTGCGTGATGTTCAACGAGTTCGATGGACATGGCAACCGCATCGGCTTCTCCGTCGTGGATCCATCCACCACTATCGTGGACCTCTACATAGACGACCTGACACTCAGTGTGATACCACCTTGTCCGAAGGTGCAAGACCTGACCACGTATGCCGCGACCGAAAGCAGCATCGCCCTCACCTGGCACGGACTCAACAACAGCTATGCCGTGCGCTACCGCACCACCATTGACACCGCATGGGCCACCGAGTACACCTTTTCGGACTCCATCGAGATTCAGGGACTGCTGCCGAATACCGAATACGTTATAGAGGTAATACCTGCCGACTGCGACTCGCTTCCGGATAGCTTCATCGCGGGGATTACCGCATGGACGGGCTGCGCGACCCTGAGCGTGCCCTATTTCAACGATTTCGAGAACGACCTGATGCAGCACTGCTGGGCGATGGCCGAACAGGGCATCATCACAATCCCCTATGTGGGCAACAACTACTATCCTGTCGTCAACACCTCCACGGAACTGGCTTATTCCGGAGCCCGATACCTGACTCTTGGGGCGAAAGACAGCACTTCAGCCGTCATCGCCGCCCCGAAAATGAACCAGAACATCGAGTCGCTCCGCCTGAAGTTCTACGTGAGGGAAGAGTCGGCCTACCTCAACGCCTACACGTTCGGCACCCTGCAGCTGGGCCTCATGACCGACCCCTACGACACGTCCACCTTCGTGTCCCTTGTAACGGTTCCGACCAATACGACCACCTACGCCCTTCGCACCTACAACTTTGACCAGTTCAGCTACGTCGGCCCCGATTATTACATCGCATTCCGCTACGTTGGGGCGGGCAGCGACACCGATGATGTGGGCACCATTTATATCGATGATGTCACCATCACACCGAACGCCATCTGCAACGAGCCGACAGGCCTTGCCGCCTCCAACATTTCCACAACTTCCGCAGACATCAGCTGGACCAGCACGGCCGACAACCACAAAGTCTATTACCAGACGGTCGGGGATCCCGGCTACCAATCCGTCCCCATCCCCGCAGGCGACAGCACTGTCACCCTTACGGGTCTCGCCCCCTCCACCCACTACAACTACTACGTGGCATCCGTATGCAGCGACAGTTCAGAGGCTCCAAGCGTCATCAGCACTTTCATGACCGAGTGCGGCGTCCATACCGTGTTCCCCTATCACGAGAACTTCGACAACTACATCACCGGACAGTTGCCCGACTGCTGGCAACGCATCGCTGGCGTGACGGAAGGCAGCTTCGTCTGTCCTTACATTTTCATGAACACCGCCAACTACCATTTTTCAAACAGCATTCCCAACTGCCTCATTTTCAACTCATACGGTCCACAACAACGCTCCACGGCCATTCTGCCGGAATTTTCGGAGCCACTCTCAAGCTTGCGTCTGACCTTCGACCTGCGAGCTGAAGGCGCGCAGTCGGGCACGATGCACGTGGGCTACATGACCAATCCTGCGGACAGCAGCACCTTTGTGGCAATCCAGTCTATTTCGGCCGGCGACTATGTGACCTACAACTACCTGCACTTCTTAGTGAACTATAACGGCGCAGGCATCCCCGACAGCGGTTTCATCGCCTTCCGCCACGAATCCAGCAGCGATTGGATTTTCATGCTCGACAACGTGACAGTCGATGTGATTCCGACCTGCGACGCACCCATCCAACTGGCCACCTCCATCATCACCAGCACCACGGCCAACATCTCCTGGCTCTCCGACGCCGACTCGCTGACCCTCCACTACAAGTCCGCCGCCGATGTGGAATACACCACAGAGACCATCCTGGTGGATTCCGCAAATATCCACACCATGACCGGCCTGAACCCCTCCACCACTTACACATGGTATCTCTCTATCCTCTGTGAAGGTCAGGAATATGTGAGTGAGACCTCCACCTTCACCACCGAGTGCTCGGGACTAACCAGTGTGCCGAGGACCTGGACCTTCGAGACCGGAAATCCACCCAGCACCACTGTCAACCCGCTGCCTTCCTGCTGGCACCGCATCCACCCCGACCATCCCTACGTCTATCGCGGCTCGATGCTCAACCTCTTCCACTCCGGTTCCTACGCACTGCTTTTCAACGCCAATGCCAGCACCCTGCATGCCACGATGACGCCCATCAACCCCGACTACCTTTCCCTTGACACCCTGCAGCTGAAATTCTACGCGCGCATCTACAGCGCCGGCATCCCCAACAACCTCCAGATCGGCGTGATGGAAGACCCGACCGACGCCAGCACCTTCACGCTGGTGGAGACCGTCACCATCGATCACAGCGGCTACGGTTCCTACCCTCACCGCGTGAACTTCGACAGCTACACCGGCAACGGACTTTACATCGCATTCCGCCTGCCCGCCGGCTCCGGCAACAACATCTATGTGGACGACATCACCTTGCAGCGCATCCCTGCATGCATGCCCGTGGACAACCTGACCGTCACGGACACCACGGAAAACAGCGCCACCGTCTCCTGGACCGTCGGGGAAGACATCTCCGAGTTCACAGTGGAGCATAAGCCCGCCTCGGCAACCGACTGGCAGAGCCAAACGACCAATTTCACGCACGTCACGTTGGACAACCTGACCCCCAACACGCCGTATCTTGTGCGCGTACGCCCCACCTGCGATCCAAGCATCATCTACCAAATCGCTAACTTCACCACCCTCCAATCCTCCACGCCCGACACGGTCGTGAACCCCACCGTGGTGACCGACTCCGTTTCCGCCATCTCGCAGACCACCGCCACGCTGCACGGCTCCATCACCAACGCCGGCAACCAGCCCATCACGGCGCAGGGATTTGAATGGAAGGCCGCAAGCGCCACCGCCTACTTGACCGTGAACGCCACCGGAACCGCGATGACCGCACCGCTGACAGGCCTTACAGCCAACACTGGCTACACATTCCGCGCCTTCGCCTCTACAGCCGACACTACGGTCTATGGCGCCGACATCACCTTCACCACGGCCGCGGAAGACCCGGGCCCGCAACCTGACACCTGTGACACCCCGACCAACTTGCACTCCATCAGCGTAGAGAACCACGCCATCACGATAGGCTGGAACGACAACCCCGATGTAAACAGTTGGAACATCCAATACCAGCCTGAAGGCGGAAGCTGGAACTCCTCCGTTTCCTCCTCCAACAGCTACACCATCACCGGATTGGCAGGACATACCAACTACCTGATCCGCGTGCAGGCCGACTGCGGCGATGGCAACACCAGTGCCTGGAGCGAGACAATCTCCACCCAAACCACCAATGTGGGAATTGGCAACCACCTGGAAAACAACGTCATGCTATTCCCAAATCCGGCGAATACAATATTGAATGTGCAATGGGATATGGGCAATGAGGCCGCTACCATCGAACTGCTCGATGTGTATGGCAAGCTGGTCCACACCACGCCTGTCACGGGTGAGACCATATCCATCAACGTTTCCGGCCTGGCCAACGGGGTTTACTTCGTGCGCGTGACTACGGAAACAGGATTGGTCACGAAACCGTTTGTTGTAAAACGATAGACATGAGACGTAAGACATGAGAAAAGAGGGAATCCGAAGAGGGTTCCCTTTTTCATTGTAACTGTATTTTACGTATTTTTGCCGCGTTGAAAAAAAATGATGAACCCACAGATAAGATTGACAGACAAAATCATAGGCACTTTCCTAAACCGGGTACTGACCACGGCGATTATGTTCGCCGTAGTAGTCATCAACAGCAACAATTTCGGGGCGGAAGGGACCGGCACCATCGCGGTCATCATCCTCGGACTGACGCTATTACAGGTCTTCAACAATTTTGTCGGAGGAAGCGCCTTGGTATATCTCGTGCCCCATCGAAACAATTTCCAATTGCTCATGCTCTCCTACGGCTGGATGCTGATCAGCAATGCCCTCGGAATCTTCCTGCTTGGGGCCTTGGACTTCGTGCCGCACGAACACAGAATCTACCTGTTCATTCTGTCCATCATCTATAATCTTTATTTCATCCACATCAGCGTGATGCAAGGTAAAGAGGACATCAAACTGTTCAACATCCTGCAACTCTCACAGGCCGTTCTTCTGATTCTTGGACTTGCAACGGCTCTCCTGCTCCAGCATTGGGCGGGACGTCACGCCGACATCCGCGCCTACCTCGCGGCTTTCCTCTTTTCCTACCTTCTCCCTGCCATCGCCAGCACCCTTTATGTGGCTCGTCGCATCCGACCCGAAAGCCTTCAAGGAGCCGGGACGCTGCTCTTTGAAATGGTCAAACTGGGCTTCTGGACGCAGATGGCCAACCTGGCGCAACTATTGACCTACCGAGTCAATTACTACTTTATACAAAAGTTCACAAACAGCGACAAAGCATTGGGTATCTATGATTTAGGCACGAAAATTTCGGAAGCCGTGTGGATTATCCCGAAGAGTATCTGCGTGGTACTCTATGCCAGAGTCTCCAACTGCCAAGAAGAAGAATACACAAAACGGACCACCCTGTTGCTGCTGAAATTTGTCTTGGCCGTCGTGTTGGCGGCCGTGTTGGTGCTTTGGATACTGCCCCCGTCGGTTATCGCATGGATTTTCGGTCCCGACTTTTCCAATTCAAAGCCTGTAATCAACAGCCTGTTGCCCGGTATCGTTTCCCTTTCGTGTATGTCCATCTTGTCGCACTATTTTGCCGGCTACGGTAAATTCCATATCAACGCTATCTCCTCTTTCATCGGCTTTGCCGTCACCGCCCTGCTGGGGGTCACTTGGCTGGCACACACCGTCCAAACAGACACAACCGGTGCCTTACAGGTTGCGGGACACATCTCCAGCATCGCCTACACCTGCAGTTTCCTGTTCACGCTCACCTGCTTCATCCATCGCACGCACGCCACGGCCCACGATTTCCTCATCACACGAAACGACATTAAACTACTGAAAGAAAACATTTTGTCCTTGTCTTTATTCAAGAAAAAGAAACAGCCATGATTGTCGCCCATTTCCCCTCTTGGTTCCCAAATGCTGAAAGTCCGCTGAACGGGAATTTTATCCTGCGACAGATCGAGACTATCGCACCTTGCACCACGTCCCTCGTGCTCCGGCACACCGATGCCAACCTTGAATTGCTATTACCGGACAACTTTCACTTTCATCCCATCCAAGCCAAATCAAAAGGAAGCCTCCCGCACGCTTACTTTACTGAATTTCAACAACTTATCAAAAAATATGGAAAGCCTGACCTGTTGCATCTCCACGTGGCGCTTCCACTTGGGCCTATCGCCGCTTTCCTCTCCCGAAAATACAACATCCCGCTCGTTGTCAGTGAACACTGGTCCATCTATCAACCTGTAAACAGACGGCAGATTCGGCCACTTCAGCGACAGATGCTCCAATACATCTACCGCACTGCCGCCCACGTCACTGCCGTGTCGCAGAACCTGCTCGACAACATTGGCGCAACCGTGCCCGCGGCCGCGAAAAAGCCGCAGACCGTCGTCGGCAACGTGGTTGACACCGACCTGTTCTCCCTGAAAGGCACTCCCCCACCCTCCGGCAGAAAGCAGATCCTGCACGTCTCCACCCTCGACAACGACGCGAAAAACATCATGGGCATCCTCCGCGCCACTCGGCAGCTTTCACTGCAACGATCCGACTTCGAACTGAACATCGTCCACGACTTCCGTAACGAGGAAGCGGAGACCTACGTGAAAGACAACGGGCTGTCCGATTTCGTCCACTTCTTAGGCCGCAAAAATTCCGCAGAAATTGCCGAATTACTGCATCAATCAGCTTTCTTCCTGCTCTTCTCCAACTACGAGAACCAGCCCTGCGTGCTGTTAGAGGCCTTCAGCACAGGCACCCCTGCCGTCACCACCCCCGTGGGCGGCATCCCGGAAATCACAAACAAAGACAACGCCATCATCGTCACCCCGAAAGATGAGGCTCTACTTACCGAAAAACTGGATATTATGCTGAATATCTCCGGAAACTACGACCCTGCCCTCATCCGCGAACAGGCCTTGAGCATCTGCTCTCCGGAAGTTGTGGGTGAGAAATGGATGGAAGTGTATAGAATGGAAGTTTAGGAAGTTTAGAGGGTTTAGGAAGATTAGGAAGATTAGAGAGTTTAGGAAGTTTCCCCACTAACTATACAATCGTTACGAGCTCCACTTTCTCAAAGTTGCGGAGGATGGAGCGGATTTCGCCGATATTGTTGTAGCGTTTCATCCGGATTTCCAGTGTGACAAGCATTTTCCCGCCGTTCTCTTCCGCGTCCTTGTGCATCTCGTAGTTCATCACCGAAATATTCTCTTTGCGGAGGCTCTCCAAAATCTCCGTCAGCACATGGTAATCCGACACCAGAAAGGTGATTTGGCGGTCTCTTTGGGAAAAATTGGGGAGAAACACATTGATGAGCCCCAAGGACACCAGCACAATGGCGGTGGCGACCAGGGCCAGCCAGTACATGCCGTTGCCACAAGCCAGACCGATGGCGGCGGTGACCCAGAGGCCAGCGGCAGTGGTGAGGCCGCGCACCACCTGTTTCTGCAGGATGATGGTGCCCGCGCCGATGAAACCGATGCCCGTGACCACCTGCGCCGCAATGCGCGACGGGTCGAAACTCACATGGTCACGGCCCAGCATGAAATCGAAGCCATAGATGGAGAGAATCATGAACAGGCAGGAGCCGAGCGCGACCAGCAGGTGCGTGCGCAAACCCGCCTCCTTGGCGTGGTATTCCCGCTCCAACCCAATGGCCGTTCCCATCGCGGTGGCCACCAACAAACGAATCACAAAGATTTTCAATGTCATGACGCCCCCGTTTCAGTCTTGCGGAAACTCCGGAGAGTTACGGTAATAGTCGAAATTGAGTCTCCGCGTGCGCGGACTATTCACCAACGTGTCTTCGCTGTGCCCCATGGTGTTCTCCATCGCCAAATCCATGTACGCATAGTTGCGTGACGCGACAATACCGTACGCCGACTCGTCATCCGAGACAAAATTGGTGTACTCCTGACGGTTCTGCACGATACTGCTGCCTGGTGTTGACACTTCCCTGTAAGTCAGATAGTTCTCATCCGCCGCCCAAACGGTCAGCCGCAGACAGTTATACGGTTTTCCGGCGATGGAGTCGATATATCTCGTCACGTGCGGGTTGGTCTCGATGCCCTGCACAATCGTGCTGAAGAAGCTGGCTGGGGTGAACCCCGAATACGCGACCTCCGTGGTCGTAGTGGCACGTATGTAGTCCCCGTTAATCTTGCGGGTAATCTGCTTGTGGGCGATTTCGCCGGTGGCATTGTCCACCTCTATATAATAAAAGGTAAGATAGATGTCATACATGGCGGCATTGGCAGACGACGAGAACAGGATTTTATACTGATTCTCGGAGTTCATGTTCCAGGAGGCCAGCGGACGGCGCACCGAGAAATTGCCCACCATCACGGTCTGGGCATAAACCTCGTCCCCGGTGGCGAGACGACGTATGACCAACCGATAGACGTTGTCCACATCGAGATCCCAATCGGAATAATAGAGCAGTTGCTTCGGGTTGTGGAAGTCGCCCTCGTTTTTGGGAATGGCAGTAGTGGTGTCGAGCACCGCGCTGCGCATGAACTGTCCATCGCGATACTCCTCCAAACGGACCTCAATGGAATCTACCGGATAGTAGATGTTATCCCACTCGCCGGCGGCTTCGTAGGCGTTGCCATCGGTGATATAGCCCCGGTAAATCTTGAAATAGTGAATGTTGTCCTTGATATTCAATAGGCCGTATGAAACCGTAATATCCTTATAATCAGCGGTTAAATCAACCGGTTTGCACTGACGGAGAACCGCGCCGGCCACCAACAGGGCCATACAGTATAGAAAGAGTTTTTTCATAATCAGTTGTTATAATCGGGGATTTCGCGCAACCATTTGGTTCCCATGGTCTTGCCATACTTGTTGACACGAGTGTTCCTGTAAAATTTCTCGTTGATAAAATAAATGAGTCGCGTGGAGAGCATGTGATTGTAGTATTTGTTGGTTTCGGACAGGATGGAACCGTCCGTCCTCACGTAGTCGAATCGCTGCACACGGGTTGGCACTAACGAATGTTCGTAGCGGAAATTCAGCGTCAAATTCTTGTAGAGGCGGATGTTGACATCCGCGATGAAGGACCAGTCGCTCGTCTTGAACGTCTTGGAACGGGCAGTAGTGGTGCGGGTAAACCCGTTATAGACCTCCTTGGCGCGCACCAAGCGGCTCCACGCGAATCCCAACCCGAAAGTACAGCCTGAATACATCTCTTCGTAATGCACCAACAAAGGAATCTGCACATAGTCCAACGAAATGTTGCACTTTGTCTTCGGGTCGAACGGGACACTGCGATCCACGTCCGTGAACATGGCCGGACCGTAATACAGCGTATCAAAATAGCCTGGGTCGCAATGCTTTACAGAACCCTTCATGCTGTAGAGGAGTTCCAAAGAAAGTTGCCACGTCTGCTTTTTGTTGAGCGGAAGTGTCAATCCGAGGCCGCCATTGAAGCCCACCTTGTAGAATCCGTGGACGTTGTCGCCCTCAATCTGTGCGAAGTTTGCCCCCGCCACAACAGAACCTATAAACCGTTGTGCGTCAATGTTTTGAATAGCTACAAAACAAAAAAAGACACCCAACAGAAAACGTATGATGTTATTTCTCATTCCATTTTTAATTTGAGCCGCGAAAATACAAAATAATGGCTAACGGACAATTGGAATAATGAAAATTATTAAACTTCTAATCTCCTAAACTTCTAATCTCCTAATCTACTAAACTTCTAAACTTCACCACACCGAATCCCAATCCTCCGCATCCCTCACCGACTTGTCGCGCTGGTATTCGAGCAGTTTGGCGTACTTCAGGAAACTGTTGTGGGCAACGGCGCGGGAAAGGACGTAGCCGTCGAGGCCGCCAAGTATGCCGCCCCTGAAGAAGTAGTTGCTGACAAAAGCGGCCAGTCCGTGCAGGAACGGCGAGAAGGCGTTGGCCTTTTTTCCCTGCTTGTAGAGAATTTTCGCGCCGCGCGAGCTGTAGTTGCGTTCCGGCTTCGCAAAAAGGCTGTCATAGTTCTTGTAACGGTAGTGGATGATGTCGGCCTTGAGGCGCAAGGTGTTTCGCTCCGGAACGAAGGCGTGCTGCTTGCGGTCGAGGAAACGAAGCTTGTCTTTGCGGTAGAGGCGCACTAACCAGTCGGGATACCAGTTGCAGGCCTTCACCCACCGCTCGCCGATGTAATTGCGCCGGCGGATGGCGAACCCGTCGTAGGGGGTATGCGCCAAATCGAGCTGCCGGATGGCTTCCACGAGCTCGTCGGTGAGCCGCTCGTCGGCATCGAGACTGAGCACCCAGTCGTTCTTGGCATGTTCCAGAGGCAGGTTCTTCTGCGGACCGTCGCCGATGTAAGGGTGCACGAAGACGCGGGCACCGACTTTTTCGGCCAGTTCCACCGTGCGGTCGGAGCTGCACGAATCGGTGACGATGACCTCATCGCACACACGCTGTAGCGAGCGCACGCAGGCCTCGATGTTCTTTTCCTCGTTCAGGGTGGTGATGATGCCGGTAATCATGGCAGAGTGTTTGGTGATTGGTGATTTTTTTCGAGTGCAAAGGTACACAAATTTCAAATCCGTCCGACCTATAGGGAAAAAAGAATTTCCACCGCCCAAAATAAATTGTATCTTTGCGGCTGGTTTTATTTTTTACGAAAAAATGAAAAAGATTATCGCATCCGTTTGCCTTACAGCCTTCCTCGCCCTTTTCGCGGCGAGCTGCACCAACTACGTGTCCTGCACCTGCGCCTTCGACATTGACAACGAAGTGGTGGATTCCGTGCTCTGGAACGCCGCAGGACAGCCCATCTACCTCAAGTCCGGCCACGACATGCCGCAGGAGAAGACCTATTATCGCGACACCGTCTCCGCCACCGGCTACTGCCACTCTCTCAACTACTACGATCCCATCGGCAAAGACCACCCCGAACAAGGACTCAGGACCCATGCCCGGGTGACTTGCTGGGAGAAATAGCCCTCCGGAAGCCACCGGCGAAAAGAGAGCGCAAATAAAATCGTATTTGTATCACAGCATCGGAAACATCTGCAAGTACTCGGTGGGATATAGGCATTCCGATTGCCGCACATACTGGTAAATGTTGTAATGGTGGCACATCCCGATGTAGGAATTGACACTATAGGTCAACCGTTCCTGAGCGTCGCTGTGCATGAAAGCCAGATCGCTTGCCGACATCCTGCCGATCATGTTTTCATAGTTGGCAAACACCCTGCGGGTCGGGTAAATGGCCCAAGGGTGGATTTCTGCGCCTAAATAGGCAATACCCTTGTCACAAGGCTGAAGATACACCTTAGCACCTTGAACGGCGCCACATGCTGCACGAACCGCATCGCGCTGCGCTCGTAGGCCCGGAAGAAAATGCCCTCCTTGTAGAGTAACTGTTGAAGTTGCCCGCGGGAACGGCCGCAAAACGCAGTCTCTATACCTGTGCCATGGCTTACCTTTGGGGTCCGCCATGGCATCTTTTACGACTCCCCAAGCACAAGTCCGGGGGAGTGGACTGCCCGATAAATTTCACTTGATTTTGGCACGCTCCCCATCGTCAGTAACGGTGGAGACTCTGGCGAAATCTGTGTTTTTTTTCAATATTTTCAAATAACGTTTTTCAAAAAAAAATTTTCGGCCGCCACAGGCGGCATTCCCTTTTTTGGGCGTTCCCCGGCGCTATCGCGCTCGGGAACGCCTTTTCCAAAAGGTCAATCCGTATGCCCGCTGTCGCAGGGCATACGGCTTGGATATGTTTTTTTAATCGCGGAGGCAACGGACAGACCTGCCGGTGAGCTTGTTGCTGTAGCTGCGGAACACGCCGGCGATGTAGTAGAACAAGTCCCGGCACCACGCGTCGTGAATGGAGTACTGGGAGGACGACCAGAAGTGGGCGTTGTTGCCGGCATCGTAGAACGAACTGTAGAAGCGGCCCGCAGGAACGGCCGCAAAAACGCTGCTGTTGCGCTCGGCGTTGCTGTAGTTGCCGGGGGCATTGACGGTTGTGCTGGTGGTCCAATCGCAGCCGGTGGAGAGCTTGCCCGCATGGCTGCCTCGGTCTCCTGTGGCAGAACTCACATCACTGCCGTTCACCTCAAGCTCCATCGCACTCCATTCCGCATCCGTGGGCACGTGCCAGCCTTCGGGGCAGATGCCTCTGTGGTTGCCGGAGGGCGTGAAGCTGAAGGAACTGTTGTTGCCGCTGTTGGAAGCGGTGGGCACCTCCACATAGCTGGAGGGGTTGGCGGTGTCCATCGCCGCGCACCAGTTGTAGAGCAGGCCGTAGCCCTTGGGGGCGTAGGTATCGGGGTCGTTGTTGTACCAGTGCGCCACCTTGGAACCTTCGTATGAAGCGACACTGTTGCCTGTCTTGCCGGCCGTGTTCACGAGACAAGTGCCGGTCTTGGGCGAGTGCGTCACACGCAGGTTCTCCGCTAACCAGCACTGGCTGCCGATCTGCACCACCGGGTACACGTTGCCGTCGTAGTCCGTCACGGAGGTAACTTGGCCGGAACCGTTGACGGTCTCCAGGCCATCGTTGGCACCGTTGTAGCCGTTGCCCGTGAAAGCATCGCCCGTCTGCGCCGCATGTGCCGCGCTCACCGTGCAGGGGGTGGGAGTCTTGTTGCCGGCGCAATCGTCGGCAGCGGCAGTGGTGCTGGCGCTCGTCACTTCCGAGGTGGTGCCGCCTCCCGCGTTGGTGGCCTTCACCGTGACGTAGTAGGTAGTGTTGGCGGTGAGGCCGGTGAACGTGTGAGTGGTTTCTGTGGCGTTTTCGCACGTTGCGCCGCTCATGTCGGCGTTCGTGGAGATGCAATATTCGTAGCCCGTGATCGCCGAGCCGTTGTCATCGGCCGTGGCCGTGGCCGTGAGGGAGTTGGCGGTGGCGTCACCGAGGGTCACGCCCACGTTGGACGGGGCGCTCGCAGCGGCCGCCTCTTCATCACGGAGGCAACGGACAGACCTGCCGTTGACCTTGGTGTTGCCGTTGCGGTACACGCCGGCGGTGTTGTAGAGCAAGTTCCGGTACCACGCGTCGTAGCTGGAGTACTGGGAGGACGACTAGAAGTGGGCGTAGAGGCCGGCACTGCCGAACGAACTGCCGAAGACGCCCGCAGGAACGGCCGCAAAGCCGCTGCTGTTGCGCTCGGCGTTGCTGTAGTTGCCGGGGGCATTGACGGTTGTGCTGGTGGTCCAATCGCAGCCGGTGGAGAGCTTGCCCGCATGGCTACCACGGTAACCCGTGGAGGTGCTCACGTCGCTGCCGTTCACCGTCGCCTCCATCGTGTTCCACTCATCATCCGTGGGCAGATGCCAGCCGGCAGGACAGATGCCGCGACGATGGCCGGAAGGCAGTGTGCAAGACCAAAAATTGGCTGTTGAAGATTCAGTCGCGACCTCGGCATAACCCGTCCTGAAAGTATCCACCGCCGCGCACCAGTTGTAGAGCAGGCCGTAACCCTTCGGCGCGTAAGTGGTGGAGTCGTTCAAGTACCAGTGCGCCACCTTGGAAGTATAAGATTGCGTGGAGGCATTGCCCGTATTGCCCAACGGGTTCACGAGATTGTTGCCGGTCTTGGGCGAGGTGCGAGTCCGCAGGTTCTCCTTGAGCCAGCACTGGTTCCCGATCTGCACCACCTCGTACCAGTTGCCCTCGTGGTCCTTCACGGAGTCGATGGCGGTGGCGGAGCCATGCTCATTGGCATTCAGCGTAGTGTTGCCCATCTCCGAGAGGGTGCAGGTGGTGTGGGCGGCCAATGCCATGGTATAGGTGGCCTTGCAGCCGCTGGCGTTGGAGGCGGTGATGGTGTAGGTGCCGGAAGTGCTGTAGGTGTGGGTCATGTCAGCGCTCACGCTGGTGCCCGTGCTGCCGTCGCCCCAGCTGATGCTGTTCGGGCTGCCGCTCACGCTCACCACCGTCACGGTCAGATAGTTGTCGCAGAGGCCGAGGGCCACGGGCGTGCCGCCGGAGGTCACGGTGGTGGTCAGGGAGTCTTTCAGGGCGGCGCTACCCGCACGGGTGGCGACACACACCACCTTCACGTCCGTGGCAGCGGCGGTGTAGGTGTAGGTGAGCGTGCTGCCGGTCTCGCTCTGCGCCTCGCCACCGACCGTCCAGGCGAAAGTATAGTCGGCAGCATTGGCATTGTTCAGGGTCGCGGTGTAAACCACCTCAACCGAAGAATTTCCACAGAGGTTGACAGAACCGCCGTCAAGGTCGCTCGTCAGCGTAAGGGTGGGTTTCAAAGCGGCCAGTTCCTCCGCGAGGGAGTCGTTCAAGTGTTTGAGGCTGTCGAACACGCCCTGGATGCGGCGGTTCAGGCTGTCGAACACGGCAAGCAGGTCGCAGGCGTTCACGGCGTTCTGGTTGCTGCAGCTCGTGGCGTCATCCGTCTTGAGGTTGATACCGGCAGACGGCACGGTGACGGTGCCACCGGTGAAGTCGTTGCTGCCGGTATAGGTGTTGTCGCCGTCCGTGGTGACAAGGTTGGTGGGAGTGTCGGTCAGGTCGTTGTAGCTGCCCGTTCCCGCCACCTTGGCGAGGGTGACGGTGGCATCGGTGGCGGAGTTGGCCGTGAAGGTCGTGGTAGTACCGTCCGTGATGGCCACTGTAAAGGTCGCGTCGTTGACGGCGGGAATCCTGCCGGCCAAGTTCGTGATGCTGTCGTGGATCTGGCTGCTGATGTTGTTCGTGATGCTGTCGTGGATGGCTCCCGACATCACCGTCTCGGTCACATAATGGTTGTTCGTCAGGTAGTTGCTCACACTGTCGCGGATTTGCGTGCTGATGTGGTTCACAATGCTGTCGTGGATGGTGTTGCCCGCGATGGAGTCAACAATCTGGTTGAGGGCGGAGGTGCCGTCGGCCAACGAATTCGCGACGCAGGCGTTCACATCCGCGCAGTCTTTGATGTCGTAACCGCTCAAGCTGTCGTGGATCTGGCTGCTGATGTTGTTCGTGATGCTGTCGTGGATGGCTCCCGACATCACCGTCTCGGTCACATAATGGTTGTTCGTCAGGTAGTTGCTCACACTGTCGCGGATGCTCGGCTTGTTCTTGATGTAGTCATCCGCGGTGTTGTCCGTCTGGTTCCAGTCGCTCTGCACGTTCGAGACACCGGGGACGGAGTGCGTGGCCAGGTAGTTGGCAATCACGTTCGTGTTCACGCTGTCGGCGTAGCCCGCCTGCAGCGCGTAGGGCACCGCGTTCAGCGGCATCTTGTGCGTGGCGACGGGCGTGCCGCCCTTATTGATAACGGCCGTCACCCAGGCGTTGCTCCACTGGATGTCCGCCCAGCTGCCATCGACCGGCGTGCCGTCGCCGATCAGCAGAGAGATC
The DNA here is from genome assembly GCA_017527945.1 of Bacteroidales bacterium. Next base: position 16,149 of record JAFXPL010000052.1, read on the forward strand.
AAGCCGTTCATGTTGCTCGTCACGGCATGGGTCTCCTTATAGACCACCGGGCCGTTCTCGCTGTTGGCGAGGCTCACCGTGACGGTCAGGTCCGTGTTCACCACCAGGTGGTTGTCGGTGCCGCGCACCACCGCCTGGTAGCTGATCTTGTCGTTCTGCGCGAACACGGTCGTCGCGCAACACAGCATCAAGGCCATGCAAAAAAATAGTCGTCGTTTCATAACTCTGGATTTTTAATTTTTAATTTTAACTTTTAATT
>JAFXPL010000053.1 GCA_017527945.1 Bacteroidales bacterium
ATAGGAAAGCTTTTTACGCGCCGATCCCATGATACGCGGAAAATCACACTGTTTTCGGTGAGTCATTTCAGCCGTACCTCGCGTCCTTCCGAGAGAATGAAAACCGCGATCTGTCCGTTCTCGATGCCGAAGCGGATGGCGGCGGCGAGGGAGTCCTCGGGGAAGAGGCGGGAACTGTCGAAATAGTAGAGACTGTCGGAGGTGTCGAGCCAGCCGCCCACGTAACCATCGTGGCGGATAGCGTGACGCACCACCCTGCCGAGCTGTTTGCGGGAGTGGCAACCCTGCGTGGCTGCGTATGCCACGACAACGCCCTCCGCGGGCTCCGTCATCGTGGCGACGTCCATCGTGAAGCCGTCGGGATGGCGGAGGCTGTACGCCCAAATGCTGTCCGAGACGGCCTTGACACTGCCGCCCACTAACTTGCTGCCGCTGTAGCAGGAGCTCAGGAGCAGAGTGCACGACAGAAGCACCGCCGCCAATACGCCAAAAAAGTTCGATTGTGTCTTCATTATCCTTTAATCATTTTCGACGGCAAAATCCTGTCCACAACCACCAAATCGTCCTGAATATGGAACACATAGTTCCATTTGCGGTTATGGGACAGCATCCTGCGGGCTTTCGGATGGATGCGCCGCAAAACAACAGAACGACTCGGTTGATATAGCCCAGCAAAAACAGACAATGACAATATCTCTTGTTTCATGGCCTCTTTATATCGCCAAGAGCCCTCGACAGACATGATAGACACAAGGTAGTCAGACAAATGGTCTATATCCGCCAAAGCGGCGGGCGACATCTTAACTCTGTAGCTTTTCATACTTTGCTTCCACTACTGACCACAATCTGTCAAAATACTCATCCACACTCATTAGTCCATCCGCATCAACAGCATCAGGAGTTGTGGTAGGGTTTGGATGCCTCGCTGGCGGACAATTATATCCCACGACCGGTTCGCAAACCATTGATTCTCTGTTTTCTTGATTCTTTTTCTTTTTCATCGTATTTGTTTTAATACAACTCCGCAAATGTACATAATTTTTTTTTCCATTCACATTATATTTCCGTTAGTCATTGATTGACAATCCGGCGTATGCGATATATCCCTTTGCCCTCTGATCAACGACAACTGCTGACTGCTAACTTCTAACTCAATATAGAAGCTCACCGGCCTGAAGCCGTCGTTGCAGCTGATCATGGCGGAGTGCGGGTTCTTCATCCAGCCGTCGTAGAAGTTGCCGCGGCCGGCGGCCAGTTCCTGCACGAACCACCGCATCGACTCCCACGCGCTGTCGCACATCCCCTCGGGCTGCGCGCCGTCAACCGAAATCCACGTTTGCCCCTCCTGCACGTCGCACGCGTGTTCGATGGGGTTCTCGAACCGCGCCTGCAAATCGCGGTAGTCCGCCTTCCGTATGGCTGTTATCCTGATGTTCATAACATTATTTAATGTTGCAAAGATACATTTTTTTCGCAAGTAGCGGTTTCCCCATGTTTCTGCCCTATGGCTTACGCATCAGCTCGCCCAAACAAAAAATTGATGTGTAAACCTACCCCTTCGTTGCAACCGTAAAAATCGTATCTTTGCCGCGTTAAAATCCACCGCTATGAACCTCGTACGCAGATACCCCGTCGGAATCCAGACCTTTTCGGAAATCAGAAAGGGCAACTATCTCTATATTGACAAAACAGACTTGGTGTGGGAGATGACCCGCATGAAGTATGTCTTCCTCAGCCGGCCGCGCCGGTTCGGCAAAAGCCTGCTGACCACCACTTTGGACTCCTACTTCAAAGGGCAGAAGGAGCTTTTCGAGGGACTCAAAATCATGGAGTTGGAAACTGAATGGGAAGCGTATCCTGTCATTCACGTGGATTTGAGTGTAGCAAAAGTGGAGACAACGGTGGAAGGGCTTCGCAAAGTGCTGTTCAGACTGCTGAACCCTTACAAGAATGAATACGGCGAGGGGGCGTATGAAGACACCCCCGGCGGCTTGTTCAGCGGACTTATCCACCGGGCTTACGAAAAAACCGGCAAGCAGGTGGCGGTCATTATCGACGAGTACGACGCGCCACTGTTGGACAAACTGCACATTCCCGAGACGTTGGAGGCCTTCCGCAATGTGATGCAGGAATTCTATGTGCAGCTGAAGGCCAACGAGGCCTTTATCCGTTTCTGCTTCATCACCGGCATCACCAAGTTCTCGCAGCTCAGCATCTTCTCCACCATCAACAACCTCACCAACATCTCCATGGACGCCAAGTATGCGGCCATCTGCGGCATCACCGAAGAGGAGTTGGTTGCCCAAATGGCCCCGGACATGGCGATGCTGGCCGAAGAGTACGAATGTGCTCCCGAGGAGATGCACGACAAACTGAAAAAACAGTACGACGGCTACCGATTTGCCAAAAAATCCCCCGATATTTACAATCCGTTCAGCCTGCTCAAATGCTTCAACCAACGGGACATCGCCAACTACTGGTTCGACAGCGCCACCCCGACGTTCCTCATCCGGCAGATGCAGCATTATCGCACAGACATTACCGCGATGGAACACATTGAAGCCTCGGCTTCGGACTTCGACATGCCCACAGAAGCCATGACCGATGCGCTGCCGTTACTTTACCAAAGTGGTTATCTCACCATTAAGGACTACGACCGCGATAGCGACTATTACACGCTCGCTATCCCAAACAATGAGGTGCGTGTCGGTCTCGTTTCGGGACTGATTCCTGCTTACACCGGACTGGAACGCCGGGAGACCAACGGTTTTGCAGTGAAGTTCTGGCGAGCACTGAAGATTAACAACATCGACACCGCCATGCAGGAGATGAAGGCGTTCCTCGCCAAGGTTCCCTACGTGGAGGGGTTCCGGGAAAAGCTCAAGGAGGTGAAGAACTACGAGGGCTTCTACGAATACACCTTCTGGCTGATTTTCAACATGCTCAATGTCTATGCGCGGACACAAGTAAAGTGCGCGGGCGGCCGCATCGACTTCGTGGTGGAGATGCCCGACACCACGTGGGTCTTCGAGCTCAAGGTGAACGGCACGGCGCAGGAGGCCCTTAACCAGATCAACAGCAAGAACTATGCGCTGCCCTACGAAACCGAGGGCAACACGGTGGTCAAGGTCGGGGTGCAGTTCGACCGGGAGACGATGACGGTGGGGAAATACCTCATTGCCGAGTGAAACGACGAATCTCGCCGCAACATGTCCGCCCGCCCTTGGTAGAGACGCAAAATCTTGCGTCTTGACAACCGACCGAATCCCTTTTATCTATTTGAAATTCATTCCGTTGTGATCCGATGTGAGCATTCCGATGTGCGAATCTCGGCGATTAAGGAAAGATCATGGCGAAGAGGCCACCATTCTCGGCGCGAAAGCCATGCGAAAAGCAGTCTCATGATTCTTGAATTGACCTTCAACCAATTGATTTACAGCGAGAAAGATATTTTTCGTTTTCACTTGGATTGTATAAGAATTTTTGTAATTTCGAACCGTCATTTTTTTCATCACCATATACGCAAAAGAAAAGTTTAACCAAAATAACTAACAATATGAAGAAGCAGATACCTATTTTCGTGGCCACCCTCGCCACCCTTTTCATCACCCTTTCCGCCTCTGCCCAGGGCGAGTGGAAGTGGGCGCATTACTGGACAGGTGGAGATGGCACTCTTGGCTCATACTATAATGAAATTACCAACACCGCCTTCGATGAGGAAGGAAACATCTATGTATATGGCAGCATGGGCGGAAGTCCGCAGTTTGACGGGCTCACATTCCTTTTTGTAAATAATGGGACGGTACTGGACAGAAATGATCATTCCATTCTTTTGGCAAAGTTTGACACATTGGGCAATATGTTATGGTATAAGGTCA
>JAFXPL010000054.1 GCA_017527945.1 Bacteroidales bacterium
AAAATGTTTTCTAAAAAGAATATTTGATGAAATAATCCGCAAAGATACTTTTTTTTTAAATGGGAGGTTCAGGTAATGTTTTGTATTTTTTATGTATTTTTGCCGCCGATTTGATAACCCATTAACCCATTAACCCAATGAACATATTAGGCATTTGCATTTTGGCAGGAATCATCGTGGCGGCGGCGTGCGCCGTGTATGTCACGAAAATGGTGATGGAGGCGAAGGCGAAGATCGCCGCCCTGGAGAGCAACAGAAAGAACCAGTCGGTGACATTGCCGCTGCGTCTGCAGGCCTACGAGCGCATGGCCCTCTTCTTGGAACGCATCGACCCCAACCAGTTGGTGATGCGCATCCACACCGCCGGGTTGACCGTCTCACAGGAGCAGAACCTGCTGCTGACGGCCATCCGCAGCGAGTTCGAGCACAACTTGTCGCAGCAGATTTACATCTCCGACCCGGTGTGGCAGAGAATCTGTGACGCCAAGGGCGACATCGAGGCCATCATCAACACCGTGGCCGCCGACATGGACAAGGATGCCGACAGTCGCGAGTTCGCCGAAACCGTGCTCGCCGTCACCGCCCAGAAGCCCGTGGTGGAGCTGGCCATCCAGATTCTGAAGACCGACATGCAGAAGTGGGCTTATTAGCTGTTGGCTGTTGGCCGTTGGCTGTTGGAGAAGTTGGAAGTCTATTTGCCCAGTTGAACATTTTTTTTGTATTTTTGCGCCGTCATTTTATTCCCTAACATAAAATTAAGAACAAAGAATCGATTATGAACAATGCCAATTATGTATTCAGAGAACCGCAGAACGAGCCGGTCTTCTCTTATGCGCCCGGCACGCCGGAAAGAGCACTGCTGCAACAAGAATTAGAGAGACAATACAACCAGGAGATCGAAATTCCGCTGATCATCGGCGGCAAGGAGGTCAGAACTGGCGATATGGGACAGGTTGTGATGCCCACCGAGCACAACCATGTGCTGGCCAAATACCACAAAGTGGGCAAGAAAGAGGTGCAGATGGCCATCGATGCGGCCATGGCCGCCAAGAAAGGCTGGGAGGAGACTCCGTGGATCCAGCGCGCCTCCGTCATGATGAAGGCCGCCGAACTCCTCGCCACCAAGTACCGCTACATTTTGAACGCCTCCTGTATGTTGGGCCAGGGCAAGAGCCCCATGCAGGCTGAAATCGACTGTCCGTGCGAGGCCATCGACTTCCTGCGCTTCAACACCTACTTCGCCTCCCAGCTCTACAGCCAGCAGCCGATCTCCGACCACGCCACGCTGAACCGCAACGAATACCGCGGCATGGAAGGCTTCGTGTATGCCATCACCCCGTTCAACTTCACCTCCATCGCGCTGAACCTGAACGTGGCCCCCGCCCTCATGGGCAACGTCACCATTTGGAAGCCCTCCACCACCGCCATTCTCTCCAACTACTACCTGATGAAACTCCTCCAGGAGGCCGGTCTGCCCGACGGCGTCATCAACTTCCTGCCCGGCAGCGGCTCCGTCATCAGTGAGGTGGCCTTCAAGTCGCCGCACCTGGCCGGCATCCACTTCACCGGCAGTACCTCCACCTTCAAGAGCTTCTGGAAGCTCATCGGCGAGAACATCGACATCTACAACACCTACCCGAAGATTGTGGGTGAGACCGGCGGCAAGGACTTCATCTTCGCCCACAAGACCGCTCCCGCCCGCGAACTCGCCGTGGCCATCCTGCGCGGCGCCTTCGAGTATCAAGGACAGAAATGCTCCGCAGCGTCCCGCGCATACGTACCGAAATCCCTCTGGGAACCTACGCTGCAACATATCAAGGACATGATGAAGACCGTGAAGATGGGTGACGTCCGCGACTTCTCCAACTTCGTGAACGCTGTCATCGACGAGAAATCCTTCGACAACATCGCCGGCTACATCAACCGCGCCAAGGCCTCCAAGGACGCCGAAATCGTGGTGGGCGGCAACTACGACAAATCCGTCGGCTATTTCGTGGAACCCACCATCATCCTGGCCAAGACCCCGGACTACGAGTCCATCCGCGAAGAGATCTTCGGACCGGTCATCACGGTGTATGTCTATGAGGACGACCAATACGAGGAGATGCTACACGTCTGCGACGAGACTTCGCCGTACGCCCTCACCGGCTCCATCATCGCCCGCGACCGCTATGCCATCATCCAAGCCGAGAACATCCTGCGCCACTCCGCCGGCAACTTCTACATCAACGACAAGCCGACCGGCGCGGTGGTGGGTTGCCAACCCTTCGGCGGCGCCCGCGCGTCCGGCACCAACGACAAGGCCGGTAGCATGCTCAACCTCGTCCGCTGGATCAGCTCCCGCTGCATCAAGGAGACCTACGTCCCCGCCACGGACTACGGCTACCCGTTCCTCGGATAATCTATTGACAAACAATATTGTAAAGGCCGTTGCCAAAAGTGGTGACGGCCTTTTTTTGCGATGCAGCAGTGCACATGAAAAGATTTTAAAATCTACCTACTGCTCCACGAAAACCAGATAGTACCAGTCGGCAGGATCTCCTACTCCCACGCTGGGTGCATAAAGATAGACCGCCACCTTCTTGTGGGTTTTGCCGTAATAGTATCGAAACTCTTCCTGCTTGGACAGAATTTGCCAAATCCGCTGAAGGAAAATCTCTTGTTCCGTATTGACTATGCAGTATTGACCATTATCGTTAATAAACGCGATTCTGCCCTGACCGGGATAAGGCAACCCATTGTTTGTCTGATTTCCGGCTTTGAAAGATTCGGGAAAATCCAACATGCCGCACCCCATCCAGACAATGGAACCGGAAGCAAGCAGATTGTCGGTGTTTTGGTAGAACAGTTTGAACCATCCGAAATCAGCAGGTTCTTGATATTGCGCTATGAAGGGAATCTCATTGCCTGAACTGACCGGATTCTGAACATTCAATGCGTAAGATCCCAAAGCCTGAAAAGTCAGATAGTCCACCTTTGAAATCAGGATGTTCTTGTGCATATCCGCTTCCGAGAAAACACCCTCCGGGAAAAAGCCATCTGGAAAATCATTGGGCTGCCATCCTGCACGAGCATTGTAGATGCACAACTCCACCCAATTCATGTATCCTGTAGAAACGAACATCTCGTAAACATTCGCATAGATGTCATTTCCACTGAAAGAGATGGAAACTTCAGCGGCAGGATCCACCATTTCCACTGCGGCCATAAAAGATTCGTATGTACTGAAACTTTGACTGCTTCCGTTAACGCGCATCGAAAATGAGGCTCGCACCAGTTTTGGGAACGCGGATGAGTTATGGAACTCTTGCATCCATTGCTTGAGAATCGGCAACATGACAGATAACTCCTCATCTTTAACATACAGTTCCCCTTGTTTGACAGCGGCATTTGTGGAATAAATGGAGACGATTTTCGTAATATCTTCTTCCGTTTTAACGTATCTCTCGCCATTGTAAAGAAATCCGTTTTGGGAAAGCAGGTCCGCCACGTTCCCCGATTGGCTTCCGATGCATGCTTTGAGCATCGTGAAATCGTTGGTGACCGGATCGTTCACTTCAGGCGTGTAATCAATCGGCGGAATTTCCACTGGAACAGGAATCGGATCTTCCAGATTGGAATTCACGGGATCTGGATTCACGGGATCTGGACTACAGGCCGCAAAAAACAGCGCAACGAGGCATCCTGCGACTATCTTCCATTTTGGGAAAAAGGGTTTCTTATCCATATTTACATTAGTTTTTAGGGGTGAGAAAATCTGATTATCTATCGCTTGCAAAGATAATTTTTTTATTAAAACACGGGAAATCGAAAAAACTTTGAGGAGTCACCTCAACAAAAAATGTATCTTTGCCACAACTTTAAAACCCCATAGCAATGAAAAGTCTCAAAATCGTCAAGAAAGAATACCAGCGGGTCGGTTATGACGCGCAAGCCATTGAACCTGTGGAATATACGGAAGGATACGCCGAATATGACGACCACGGGCAAATCACTAAGGAAGAGCGTTACGAACCCGACGGGACCCTCAACACACTTACCGTCAACACGTACGATGAAAATCAGCACCTGCTGCAGACCGAGCAATACGACCAAGACCATATCCTGTTGCAAAAAACAGTGAACAAATACGATGAAAACCAACGGCTTGTGTCACAGAGCAACTACTACGGCGATGCCTCCGACGAGTATGTCACCAAATTCCACTACGACGAAGCCGGCAATGTGGTGAAGCAGGAGGTCTATGTGAACGACAAACTCGACTACGTGGAGAAAACCAGCACCTACACGGACGGACGGCCCGACACGGTGACGGAGAACGACGACTACGGCAATCCGATGTACATTCACCACTACGAATACGACGAGAAGGGGCAGGTGACCGTCTATGTCCGCGACGAGGTGCAGAACAAGGACCGCCGCACCTACGAATTCACCTATAACGATCACGGCGACCGCGTGAAGGATCTCATCTACGATTACGACATGAAGCTGATTGCCAAGGTGAACCGGACCTTCGACGAGCAGTTCCGCCAGACGGAAATCGTGGAGGAGGACTTGGACAACTACCGCCGCATCACCATGGAGTATGACGGCGACAGGGTAGTGAAGAACACCATGTTCAACAAGAAGGGCGAAATCACCGGATGGGCGGAGTACGAGTACGCCGACGACGGTCGCCAGAGCATGGCCCGCGAGTTCATCCACGACGAGGTAGAGCCGGAGAACTTCCGAATGCTGCGGGAGACGCTGTATGTGCGGGGATAGGGACAAAAACGGTTGGCGTGTTGCCGGTGCCTTTTTTGACGGATTTCGCATGCCCGCGCATATCCGAAATTTATGTACCTTTGCGGCCTTAAAATTTCAAGACGATGTTACAGATCCAACTTTTAAGAGAAAATCCCCAAGAGGTTATTGACAGACTGAAAATCAAGAATTTCGATGCCACGCAGCTGGTGGCTGAAATCCGTGAACTGGATAGCGAGAACCGCAACCTGAAGAAAAAAATCGACGACAACCTGATGGCCCAGAACCAGGGCGCGAAGAAGATCGGGCAGCTCTTCAAAGAGGGCAAACGCGACGAAGCCGAGACCCTGAAGGCCGAGATGGCCGCCCTGAAGGAGAGCGAGCGCACCGACCGCGCCAAGCTCCAGGAACAGGAGGAGTTGCTGCAAGGCAAGATGGTGCTGCTGCCCAACCTGCCCAACGCCGCCGTGAAACCCGGCAAGGGCGCGGAGGACAACGAAGTCATCTATACCGAGGGCGATGCCTCCAATCTGCCCGAGGGCGCACTCCCCCACTGGGAACTCGTCAAAAAATACGACATCATCGACTTCGAGCTCGGCACCAAAATCACCGGCGCCGGCTTCCCCGTCTATAAAGGCAAAGGTGCCCGCCTGCAACGCGCCCTCATCGACTTCTTCCTCGACGAGGCCACGGCCGCCGGCTTCACCGAAATCCAGCCTCCCTACATGGTGAACGAAGACTCCGCCTACGGCACCGGCCAGCTGCCCGACAAGGAGGGCCAGATGTACCACTGCCAGGTCGATAACTTCTACCTCATCCCCACCGCCGAGGTACCCGTCACCAACATCTACCGCGACGTCATCCTCAAGGAGAGCGACTTCCCGTTGAAAAACTGCGCCTACTCCGCCTGCTTCCGCCGCGAGGCCGGCTCCTACGGCAAGGATGTGCGCGGCCTCAACCGCCTGCACCAGTTCGACAAAATCGAAATCGTGACCATCGAGCACCCCGACCGCTCCTACCAGACCTTGGAGGAGATGACCAACCACGGCAAGAGCCTGCTCACCAAGCTCGGCCTGCCCTTCCGCGTGCTCCGTCTCTGTGGCGGCGACATCAGCTTCACCTCCGCCCTCACCTACGACTTGGAGGTCTATTCCAAGGCTCAACAGAAATGGTTGGAAGTCAGCTCCGTCTCCAATTTCGAATCCTACCAAGCCAACCGCTTGAAACTAAGATATAAAGATGCCACGGGAAAGACGAAACTCGCCCACACGCTCAACGGCAGTGCCCTCGCCCTCCCGCGCGTGCTCGCCGCCCTCCTGGAGAACAACCAGACCGACAAGGGCATTGTCATCCCCGAAGTGCTGCGCCCCTACACCCGTTTCGACATCATCGACTAACTCCGGATGAAGCGACTCATCGTCATACTTGCCCTGCTGCTCTTCTCCTGCGGCGGTGTCGTCATGGCACAGCAAAGCCAAGAAGAGCAGCTTGCCATGCAGTATTACAAAGACAAAGAATACGACAAGGCTGTGGAACTTTTTGAGAAAATCCACGCCAAAAAGCCGGATTCCTACATCTATTATTACTATTACCACGCCCTTTTGGAACTCGAGCGCTTCAACGATGCGGAAAAGATGCTCAAAAAGCAGGTGAAAGCCTACCCGAATGTCCAACGCTACAAGGTGGATTTGGGCTATGTTTATGAACGCTCCGGCGACAATCCCAAGGCTGAAAAAACCTACCAAGAGTGCTTGAAAAACCTGCAGGCCAAGGAGACTGCCGTCAGTGAGCTCAACAACGCCTTCATGTCACGCGGAAAATACGATTATGCCGCCGAAGCCATTCTCAAAGGTCGGAAAATGCTCAACAATGAGCAATATCTCTCGAAAAACCTCATCAGCATCTACAAAATCCTGCACCAGAACGACAAAATCATCGATGAAATCATCGAACTGGTAAAAACCGACAACGAAAAGTATCAGAACGACGTGCAAACCGCCATCCAAGACCTGCTCATGGACGACGAAGACAACTACCTGTACATGTCCATCCGCACGGCCCTGCAGAAATTCTCGCAGAAAAATCCAAACAACATCCTTTGCATCAAGGAATTGTATTGGATAAGCCAACTACACAAGGACTTTGAGGAAGCCCTCATCCTTGCGAAATCCTTGGACAAGCGACTGAAAATCGAAGGGGTCTATACCTACGAGCTGGCACTTGCGGCCGCCGAGAATCGCGACTACGCCACTGCCATCGAAGCTCTGAACTACATCATCAAGAAAGGGGAGGAGACCCATAACTACGTGCAGGCGAAGATGAAGATCTTAGATGTCAAGTACATGCAGCTCCTCGAATCCTCGCCGGTGAAGATGGTCGATGCCGTCAATCTGGAACAGGACTTCCGCAAAGCGTTGGAAGAGAACGGCATCCATTCGGGCACGATGGACTGGATTCGCAAATATGCCCACCTGCTGGCCTTTTACGTCAACAAACCGCAGGATGCGATGGATGTGCTCAACCAGGCCATGGCCGCCACCCGCGACAACAAGGAGAAGAACCAGTACAAGATCGACCTCGCCGATGTACAGCTCTATACAGGGGAGATTTGGGATGCCTCACTCAACTATTCGCAGGTCGATAAGGACATGCCCAACGATGTATTGGGCAACGAGGCGAAGTTCAAGAACGCCAAGCTCTCTTTCTACATCGGGGAGTTCAATTGGGCGAAAAGCCAGCTCGATGTGTTGGCCGCCGCCACCACCAAGCTCATCGCCAACGATGCCATATACACCTCCATGCTCATTTCCGACAACCTGGAAGAGGAGGACGAAGGCGACGATTCCGACACCACGATGACCCTGTTCAGCAATTCCGAAGGCAACCTCGCCTTGAAGATGTACGCCAAAGCTGAGTTCCTGATTTTCCAGAACAAGGACGACGAAGCCCTGAGAGCCCTCGACTCCGTGATGATTCTCTCCCCATTCGGCACGCTGGTCGATGACGCACTCTACCAGAAGGCACTCCTTTACATCAAACAGAAAAACTACTTGGAGGCGGAGCGACTACTCCAACAGGTAGTGGAGAAATACGGAGACCAACTGCTGGCCGACGACGCCATATTCCAACTGGCGGAACTCTACGAATATTACCTGAAAGACATCCCGAAGGCCATGGAACATTACCAGAAAATTCTCAAGGAATACAGCGATAGCCTTTACGTGGTACAGGCGCGGAACCGTTTCCGGACGTTGCGGGGGGACAACGTAAATTAGGCACGAGGTTGAAAGATACCATCCAAACACAACGATATGATACAACTCAAACTCGCTAACATAAAAATTCCTGTCGGGAACGAAAAGAACCTTAAAAACCTGGTTTGCAAACAGTTTCGTATTCGCACAGAAGATTTGGCGGATTGCCGCATTGTGCGTCAATCGGTTGATGCGCGCAAAAAAAACGACATCCAATACAACTTTCAGGTTGTCGTCACGGTGCCCGACAAATACCGCTCCCTGTTGGAAAGTCCTGATGCGTCCGAGCCAAGTCCGTTGCCCGAAATGGGCTACCCGGAATGGAGGCACGACCTTCCGCCGGTGGTGGTCGGATTCGGGCCGGCCGGCATGTTCGCAGCCCTTTACCTCGCCCGCTGCGGCGCCCATCCCATCATCATCGAGCGCGGCGAACGCATCGAAGAGCGACAACAGACCGTACAGCGTTTCCTTTTCACGAAAATGTTGAATCCCAACTCCAACGTCCAATTTGGCGAAGGAGGAGCCGGCACTTTCTCCGACGGCAAGCTGAACACGAATGTCAATAGCGAATATAACCAATTCATACTGAACGAGTTTTATCAGCATGGCGCTCCCGAGGAGGTCACCTACCAACAAAATCCGCACGTTGGCACCGACTACCTTTCCAAAGTGGTGAAAAATATCCGCACGGAAATTGAAACGTTAGGCGGTGAATTTCATTTCAACACCCTGTTTGATGCCTTTGAACGAGACGGCGACAAGCTCACTGTTCATTGTAACAACGGCAAATCGTTTACTACCAGATATTTATTATTAGGATTAGGTCATTCGGCACGTGACACTATCCGTATGCTACACCGTCGGGGGCTGCTAATGGAAGCCAAAGCATTCTCCATCGGGGTGCGTATGGAGCACCTGCAACGAGACATCAACCGGATGCAGTACGGCGCGGCAGCCAACGTGCTCCCTCCAGCCTCCTACAAAGGAGTGGTGCACATCGGAAACCGCGGAGTCTATACCTTCTGCATGTGCCCGGGCGGCACTGTGATGGCTTCCACCAGCGAAGAGGGGAGTATCGTCACCAACGGCATGAGCGATTTCAAGCGCGACAAGGCCAATGCCAACAGCGCCCTGCTGGTGAGCGTCACGCCGGAGGATTTCTTGCAAGGGTCAGTGCTGGATGGCATGGACTATCAGGAGAAATATGAGCGGTTGGCCTTCCGAATGGCGGGTGATGGCCGTGCCCCGGGCAACCTTGTGGGCGAATTTCTGAAAGGGCAGGTTGCCACGCGCCACCGCAAGGTGGTTCCCTCTTACCCGCACGGGCTCTGTTACGGGGATTTCAGCCGCTGCCTGCCGGATTTTGCCATACGTGCCTTGCGCGAGGCACTTCCGTTGCTTGACCGCAAGTTGCACGGTATTGCCAATGTGGATGCGGTGTTGACAGGAGTGGAGACACGTTCCTCCTCGCCCGTGCGCATCCTGCGCAATGAGGAAAGAACTTCTTCAGTACCAGGTATTTATCCCATCGGTGAAGGTGCTGGATATGCAGGTGGCATCATGAGTGCCGCCATCGACGGACTCAGAACCGCCATACATATTTCTGCATCATCCCAAAGTACCCGCTAATTCCAAAGACAGAAAACAGACGCTGTCTAAAATCTCACGTCTTACATCCCTCGCCTAAAAATGTTGGCCCTTTTTTGTACTTTTGCGTCATCATTGTAAAAGAGCGAAAAATGCAGGCGAAACAGTTTTGGACGAAGGCGTACCAGCGGAACATCGCGAAGATGGTCGGGATGTGCTGCCGCTATGTGGGCGACCGCGCGGTGGCCGAGGACCTCGCGCACGAGGCGTTCCTCAAGGCCATCGAGAAGTCCGGAAGCTACCGCCGCCTCGGCAGCTTCGACGGCTGGCTGATGCGCATCAACCTCAACACCACGATGGATTACCTGCGGCGGCAACCTCAATTTCTGTCGATGGATGACGATACCGTGGGGTCGCAATTTATTGCATCCGCATCCGACGAACCTGATGAAACCTGTATCGCTGCATCCGACCTCACCGAATCCGAAATCCTTTCCGCCATCTGCGCCCTGCCCGAGAAACAACGGGCCGTTTTCAACCTCTATGTTTTTGAAAACCAACCCCATGCGAAAATCGCCGAAACCTTGCAAATCGGGGTGCGCAGCTCGAAACGTTACCTGTCGGAGGCGCGGGCGCAGCTGCAAATCGCCCTGAACAACCTTGTCCGCCACAAAAAATCTGGACTTATGATACTGCTCCCCTTTCTCCCTTGGAAATCACACGCCATCGACCGTCTTTGCCGTGCGAAGCTGAAACATCTGGCGTTGTCGCCCGCCGCACCGTCGCCCTTGTCCGCCGTCAACTGGACCGCAGCCCCGAAGCCGGGCGTCTGGATGGCCATCACCGCCGCCAAAGCCCCCGCCATCACCACGGGCGTGGTTGCCACGGCCGTAACGGGTTCCGTTGTCGCATGGCAGGTGCAACCCGCACCCACACCCGCCAGCCCGACCCCGCAAGAGACGGTGGTAACCACGTGTGTTGCAATTGATTCCGATACCACGCACGCAAACAACGATACCGCCGCCGTGGGGACGCGATTCATCGCGCCCACCATTCCGTCCGCCAATCCCGCGTCTGCCGCCGAACCCCCATATCCTGAACAGCAAGTAAAAGGAACCGAATCATCTGTTTCACCATTGCCCGCAACGTCTGGCACGTCCGCGCCGGCTTCTAATCATAGCCTGAGGAAGTTCGAGCGCAACGGTTTCCACGGTCTCAAGGACGCACGCGGGAACGTGGTCGTATATCCGAAATATTCGGACATACAGCCGTTTGACGAATACCGGACCGGCTGGGCAATGGTGGAGATATTCGGGTTCAAGGGGTTTGTCGATAGCAGCGGCAAGGAAGTCGTGTCCCCGCAGTACGACGACATCGGGAAGTTCGGGCGATACCGCGACGGCTGCGCATTGGTGCAGAAGGGAAAATTCTACGGTTTCATCGACACCACCGGCAAGGAGGTGGTGCCGGTGAAATTTCCGTTGCAAGAATTGACGAAATAATAACCCATAAATCAAATCATTATGAAAAAATCAACCCTGTTATGCGTCATATTATTGGCAATGAGCATGTTAAGTGCTCAAACAACCATTGTGGGCAGCGGAAAGATTGAGACCCAACATCGTGAACTTGAAGCGTTCACCTCTGTAAACTCCCCCTCCACGGTGGATGTCACCATAATAAAAAACGAGAAATCCTGTGCCGAAGTGACAGCAGACAACAACCTGATGGAGTTCGTTCTCACCGAAGTGGAGAACGGCGTTCTCACCATCTCCATGAAACGAGGCTTTTCCTATAACAGTCCTCACATCACTGTCACCATCTACACACCGCATTTGAGCGAGGTGGTCATGAAAGGTACTGGCAATGTGACTGTCCTTTCGGTGAAAGAGGAGTATTTCACCCTCACGACTAAAGGTACTGGCAACTTCAAAAGCGACTGTTTGGTGGTGGAAAAGGATCTGGTTTTGCAGTGCAGAGGCACGGGTAATATTGACGTGTCGTATATGTGCCCAAACAACGTGACCGTCCAAAACTCCGGCGCGGGCAATATGAACATAAAAATGCTTCAAAACGTTACATCAAGCATGAAGATTCAGAATTTGGGTACGGGTGACATCGACCTAAAAAAACTGTCTGTCGGCGATTTGCAGCTGATGATCCGCGGAACAGGAAACGTCACATTGTCTGGGAAAGCCGACAACATGACCTTGGTGAACAGCGGCTGCGGAAATGTGCGGGCAAACATATTAAAGGTGAAAACCGCACACATCACGCAAAACGGTATCGGCAACATCATAGCGACCGTTACGGACACTGCTTACTTGACACAGAAAAACAGAATCGGGAAGGTGACCATTCATGGCGGCGGGAAAATCATTGAAGAGTAATGTTGTCCTCTTGCGAGTCGGAGATTCCGCCGAAACATTTAAAAATCCAAATACAATGAAAAAATCAGCATTCACCATCGTAATCTTATTGTCAGTCAGTGCGTTGTTTGCGCAAATGAACGTCACCGCAAGCGGGGATGTCATCACGAAGGAATACAACCAACAACCCTT
>JAFXPL010000055.1 GCA_017527945.1 Bacteroidales bacterium
CGGCTTCGTCTTCCAGAGCTTCAACCTCATCGACGACATGAACGTCTTCGAGAACGTGGAGCTGCCGTTGCGCTATCTCGGCCTCAGCAAGTCGGAGCGCGAGGCGAAGGTCAACGAGGTGCTGGAGCGCATGAGCATCATCCACCGGGCGAGCCACTATCCGCAGCAGCTCTCCGGTGGGCAGCAGCAGCGTGTCGCCGTGGCCCGCGCGGTCGTCTCCAACCCGCAGCTCATCCTCTGCGACGAACCCACTGGCAACCTCGACAGCCACAACGGTCTCGACGTCATGCACCTGCTCTGTGACCTCAACGCTGCCGGCACCACCATCGTCATGGTCACCCACAGCGCCCACGACGCTGGCTTCGCGCATCGCATCGTGAAACTGCTGGACGGAACGATCCAAGATAGTTAGCAGTTAGCAGTTAGTAGTTAGTAGTTGTAACGAAAAGCCCCAATATTATGAACATATTCCTTAAGCAGCCCCGGAGGGGCAAGACGCGCGAAGCGCAATTAACCCCACATAAGCGGAGCGCAATGTGGGGGGCACCCCAAATCCTCAACATCCTCGGCCTCGCCGTGGCCATCGCCGCCTTCATGGTGGTGGCGATGGTAAGATACTATGACCTCCGGTACGACAAGTCGTATCCCGGCGCCGACCGCATCTACTCGGTGTGGCTCATGAGCTTCCATGAATTCAGTAACGGAACTCAAGAGTTGTCTTTGATGGCTACCAATACAGACTTTAAGATGCTTACGGGAGTCTCTCTGGATGACCCTGCCAAGACACAGCCTTCCGTGCTGCCCTTCGAAGAGATGGCGGAGGCTTGCATCATGAGCGGTTACGGTGGAGGCTGGAAACGGGTGGCAGCGGAAAACGGTACCTCGTTCGACACGATTTCGAAAATACAGATGACCATACCGTCCTACTTCCCCTTCTTCGGCATAGACATTAAAGAGGGAAGTTTGGAGAAATTTACTGACTTTAGAAATGCGGTGATTTCCAGTCGATTAGCAAAGATTCTGTTTCCTCATGGAAGTGCCGTTGGGCAGCGGATTGTTTTGAGTTCTGAGAAAGAGTCCTACCATTCTGTCCCCTGTCCTTCGCTCGATACGCTTACCGTTATTGCCGTTTTCAAGGATCTGCCGCAGAACAGTTCCCTGTACGACTATGATGTGGTGCGACATTATCCTCCTGGCAAATTCGCTGGAGATGTCTATGTGAAAGTGAAGGATACGGCGATGGTTAATGCTTTGAAAGACAAGATGTTGGATTGCTATCAAACGGCATATCACAATTTTTGGGGCAATGTTGACACCACGGGCGACGAGGCTTTAAGTCAAGCGGAATATGATTTAAAGTATAAAGATGCGCCGAATAAAATCGACGATGTAAGATTGTCTTCTTTGCACGATGATTATCATTCACCCAACAATTTCTGGAATTTTGAGGCCAAGCAGTTTACAACGATGTCCAAAGCGTTGAGCATATTCGGCATCGTGCTGTTGCTGCTCGCCTTCCTGAACTTCACCAACTATGCGGTGGCCACCGTGCCGATGTTCCTGCGCAAGACGAACATCCGCAAGATCGAGGGTTGCTCCAACGCGCAGTTGCGGTGGGAGATGTTCGGGCGGTTCCTCCTCTCCGCCGTTATCGCTTTCCTCTTCGCGTTGGTCATCGTGGAGGTGTGCGCCCGCACGAAGGCGATTCCGTTCGTGACCATCAGTCTGAAGCTGGCGGACAATATGCCTGTGGTATGGCTTTCCGCCGCCGTCACCTTCTTGGTGGCCGTGGTCGCCTCGCTCTATCCGGTCTTCTACACTACCGCCGCCACCAACATCGATTCGGCGTTGAAGAGTCAGCTCGCCACCCCGCAGAAATACGGCAAGTGGCGCAAAGTGCTGCTTCGCATGCAGACCACCCCGGCCTCTGTGGTGCAGTTCTACGCCTCGTTCGTCATCATCCTCTTCATGACATTGGTTTTTGTGCAGAACTATCGGATGAAAACCGCCGATGTGGGCTTTGAAACGGAGAATATCTATGTGGCTCAACTTCAGAAACCAAATCTGCCGACTTCTGACGGATATCTGAAGTATCAAGAGGATTTTCAGTATAAACATTTGGACTCTTTGAAGGGTGAATGGAGAAAGTTGGGGACGATTGCGGACGTTACTTGGGCGGAGACTCCTGTGCTCGGATTTGGAAAAATGTATGGTACTTTGGGACTTCAAATCGGGGATGAAAGGATAATCATCCACGACCGCACCGTCTCAGCCAATTTCTTCCGATTTTTTGGCATCAAAATGGTGGAAGGCAAGGACTTTGAAGAAGATAGTGTCAAATCCCGTACGGGCAGAATCATCAACGAAGCTGCGCTGAAACTGACGAAGCAGTGGGATACAGACTCAAACAGAACGAAAGCAGGTGTCATCGGTGTTGTGCAAGATTTTCACAATATGCCGCTCATCGACGAGATTGACCCATGCATCTATCTTGCGAAAGGCAATTCCGAGCTTGTATGGGATTGTCCATATATTTATATCAAATTGAAAGACGCTAACAAACAAGATTTGGATACGTCTTTGATAAGCCAGATGAACACCGTTTGTGCTCGTTGGGGACATCTGAGCCCGTTCACCTCGCTGAAGGATGTCATCGACAAAGAATACCAGAAGGAGGACGACTTCGCCAAACTGATGGCGTTGTTCGGGCTGGTCACCTTGTTCGTCACGCTCACCGGGCTGTTCGGCATGGTGATGTTGGACTGCATGTATCGTCGCCGCGAGCTGGCTTTGCGTCGCGTCTATGGCGCCTCTACCGGAAACCAGCTCTGGAAGATGCTCCGCAACCAACTCATTATTTGCGTGTTTTGCTTTGTCTGTGCCGCCCCGTTGGCCGTCGAGCTCTTCCACAAATGGCAGCAGCACTTCGCCTTCAAGAGCAATACCCCCACCTGGGTCTTCATCGTCGTCTTTCTCACCATCACCCTTCTCGCACTGGCCATCACCGCGTGGCAGACCCTGCGGACGTTGAAGGAGGAACCTGTTCTTAGCCTTTAGCTATTAGCTTTTGGCTATTAGCCTGTCAGCCAAAAGCCAAAAGCTAATAGCCAATAGCTGAATCGAAAAAATCACAATAAAACATATTATGAAAACCAACCCGAAAACCCCACTGATCCTCAACCTCCTCGGCCTCGCCACCGCCCTGGCCGTCTTCATGATCCTCATGGCGCAGGTCCGCTACGACCGGCACTACAACCGCTGCCTCGCGGACTCCGAACGGATGTACCGCGTGGAGGACAACTCCCACAATCAGGGATACTCCCACTGGATACATGACAGCGACATAACCGATTACCTCGACAGTCTCGATGAGGTGGAGTCCGTCTGTCAGCTTTCCGATTTGGATTACAACTACAAGTTGGAACATCCTGTTGAGGGAGTGGGAAGCCTGTCGAAAATAACACTCTATGACACGCTCTTCTTCGACTTTTTCGGTTTCCAGTGCGTTGAGGGTGCGTTCAGCGAGCTGGATGACGATGAAGAGGTCGTGGTGCCCGAGTCGTTGGCCAAGAAACTTTTCCCCAAAGAGAGTCCTGTCGGGAAAACACTTTCCTTGCGAGACAGAGACAGGGGCAAAGACACCATTCTGCATCGAAAAGTCGTGGCTGTTTACAAGGATATGCCAGCGAACAATACTTTCGGCAACTCGCTGATTCTCATTAAAATGCCCCGTTGGGAATATAAAGCGGTGAAAGTCGATCAGGATTCGATTCAGGCGTTGTGGGACGGTCCCGGGAAATGTCAAGCGATGGTCTGGGACATTGAGGGTCCGGAAGATTCTCTGTTCGCTAATGCTGAGCTTTACGGAGAGTCGTCGGAATCCGATCCGATTTCGCTCTCGGCCAGCAGTTACCAAGCGACGGGAGAACCTGAGTATAAAGACGTAACGCTCAGGGCCTCCTGCGATTCAACCAAACCTGCACCCGTGATGGCGAAGCGCGTATGGAAAGATTATCGCTGGGGCTCTATCTATTGCAAACTGAAGCCCGGCACCAACCCTGACACGCTTGCTGCTATGTTGAAGGCTAAGTTCTACACCGAAAAGATGTGGGATTCAGCCCCGTCGGATGTGCGGTTGGTGGCCGCCAAAGACATCCATTTCGAGCCCGATGCCGAACGTAGTGGAAATCCCGATGCAGTGAGCCGTTTCGTGACCAACTGTCTGGCTGGCATCGCGTGGGCGGTTCTCCTCATCGCCTTCCTCAACTTCGCCAACTTCGCCATCGCGGAGGCACCCCTGCGGATGCGCCGCGTGAACACCCGCAAGGTGCTCGGCGAATCGGACAGCGCAATTTGGTGGTCGATGGCGAAAGGCTACGTCATCCTTTCGCTCGTGGCCTTCCTCATCGCCTTCCTCGTCTTCCTGCTCTGCACCCGCTTGCCGGAAATCCCGATGCTGACCGCCCCCGTCACCTTGTCTGGCAATCTCTCTATCATCTTAACTACCTTATTGTTGTCCATTGTTGTCGGCGTTGTCGTTTCCATCTACCCAACGCGAATGGTCACCGTTGTCTCCCCGGATGTCGCGCTGAAGGGCAACTACGGGTTCTCGAAGACGGGGATTCGGTTGCGCACGCTTTTCATCGGGCTGCAATTCTTCCTCGCCTCTGTCATACTGACCTGCACGTTGTATGTCGCTGTCCAAAACCGTTACCTCAAACAGTATGACATGGGCTTCCAGACGCATAACATTCTGAACTACACTGCAGATATTCGTTGGACGGACAGCATACCGTCTTATATCCATGCGGTTGGACAATTGCCTGGTGTCGAAGATATAACGGCGGCATCGTGCAACATCGTGCGCAATTCTGGCTATGTGTTGTATGGGAAAATGCTCAAAGATCCTGATAGCGAAAAGGAACAGAAAGTCGAGTTCAATTGCATGCAGGTGAGCCCCAATTTTATGGAGTTCTTCGGGATACGGATGAG
>JAFXPL010000056.1 GCA_017527945.1 Bacteroidales bacterium
CCAGGACCGCACCATCTATGAGGACGCGTACATCTTCGCGCCCAACCTCCACCGCATGGAGCTGATGGCCTCGCGCGACTTCGAGAACTACGCCTCGCTCTTCGAGCTGATGAAGAAGTTCCTGCAACCGCCCGACCTGCTCATCTACCTCAAGGCCGACGTGGAGACGCTCATCTCGCAGATCCTCAAGCGCGGGCGCGCCTACGAAGGCGACATCAGCCTGTCTTATTTGGAGAATCTCAACAAGCTGTACAACAATTGGATAGACGGCTACGACGAGGGCAAGCTCCTCGTGGTGGATGTCAACAAGCTGAAGTTCGCCGAGCGTCCCGAGGATTTCGGTGTGATCATCGAGAAAATCGACACGGAACTGTACGGCCTGTTCAAATAAAACCACTGTTGGGACGTGATTCATCGCGTCCGAGTCAGCGATTTATCGCGTCCGAAAAAAATGATTTTATGAGAGATTACAATGTTTATGGAATCATCCCTGCGCGGTATGCCTCCACCCGTTTTCCCGGCAAGCCGCTGGCTTTGATCCAGGGCAAGCCGATGGTGCAGTGGGTGTATGAGCGCGTGCGGTCGTCGGAGGTCAGGGACTTGGCCGTGGCCACGGACGACGAGCGGATTGCCGACTGCGTGCGCGGCTTCGGCGGGGTGGCGGTGATGACCTCACCCGACCACGCCTCCGGCACCGACCGCTGCGGCGAGGCGGCGCAGGCCTTCCGCCCTGATGACAACGATGTGATTATCAACATCCAGGGCGATGAGCCGTTCATCTCCCCGCGCGAAATCCACCTCCTCGCGTCTGCCTTCGAGGATGCGGCGGTGCAAATTGCCACGTTGGTCAACCCGTTCAACGACACGGCCTTGCTGAACGACCCGAACGTGGTGAAAGTGACGAAAGCGAAAAATGGCAAGGTGTTGTATTTCAGTCGTTTGCCGATTCCGTATCTGCGCGTTGGCGGCACGGCTCCGCAACAGTACTATCGCCACATCGGCATCTATGCCTACCGCTACAGGGTGCTCAAGGAGATTGTGCAGCTGCCGACCTCCGAATTGGAGAACAGCGAAAAACTCGAACAGCTCCGCTGGCTTGAAAACGGCTACACGATTCGGGCGATAGAGTGTGATTATCAAGGAGTTGGGGTTGATACGCCGGAAGAGCTTCTTCGGTTGAGAATTGAGAGCTGAGAATTTAGAATTTAGAGCTAAGAGCTTAGAACTTAGAACTAAGAACTTAGAATTTCGGATTGAGAATTTTGAAATGAGGGTCGGGAATCGAGAGTTTTGAATTGAGAATTACGAATTAGAAATTAGAATGATAGAATACATACTCAGAACTTTGCAGCGTGAGGGGCGCGTTTTTATTGAACGACTCGGCTCGTTCAGTACGCGGTTGAGACATGCCGAGATTGAAAACGGCACGATTTATCCTCCTCGTTATGAAGTGGTTTTCTCGTCTGAAGAGAGCGAGGAGAACAACTTCGCGTTGGCCAATCAGGTCAGCCGTGACAGTCAGTGCCTGATCACCGAGGCCAACGAGCGAATCACGGCGTGGGTGGGTGAGCTGCTCACCGCTCTCCAGCACAACAAGTCGGTCTCCTACGAAGGCTTCGGGACGTTCATGCTCGACAAGAAAGGGAACCTCGCCTTCGAGAGCGATTTCATCCCGCAGTTGAATTCTCAATTTGAGGGGATGGATGCCATCAACTTGAACCATCTCGACGTTGAACCCGAACCCGAACCCGAACCCGTTGCGGTGCCTGTGCCTGAGCCTGTTGCCGAATCGGAGCCTGTTGCCGAACCCGAGCCCGTTGTTGAACCTGAGCCTGTTGCCGAACCTGAACCCGTTGCCGAACCCGAGCCTGTTGCCGAACCCGAGCCTGTTGCCGAACCCGAGCCTGTTGCCGAACCCGAGCCTGTTGCCGAACCCGAGCCTGTTTCCGAACCCGAGCTTGTTGCCGAATCTGAGCCTGTTGCCGAACCGGAGCCTGTTGCCGAACCCGAGCCTGTTGCCGAACCGGAGCCTGTTGCCGAACCCGAGCCCGTTGTCGAACCTGAGCCTGTTGCCGAACCTGAGCCCGTTGTTGAACCTGAGCCTGTTTCGGAATCCGAGGACAGCAAGGGCGCGGTTTCTCTTGTTGATGAGGATGATGAGGAAGAAGAGGATGATGAGGAGGATGAGGACGATGAGAAGCCGAAACGTCATTGGGCGTGGTTGTGGTTGCTGTTGCTGGTGTTCGTTGTGGCGGGCGTGCTCGGTTTCGTCTTCCGGGACAAGCTGAAGGACGCTTTCCGGCAGTGGAAGGAGCGGAAACAGCCGGTGGAGCAGGTGCAGACGGAGCCGGAAACGCAGGATGAGACTGCGGTGCCGTATGAGGAGCCGCTTGTTGAGCCGGAGACTCCGGAGACAGCGGAAACCGTTGAGCCGGCCGAACCGGAAACTGTCGAGCCACAGAAAGCGGCTCCGGCAGCCTTCAAGCAAACCGCCGACGGCAAGTATGACTACATCCGTTTCGAGCAGGGGCGCTATTACGCGATTGCGGGCAGTTTTCTGGGCGAGGCTGACGTGGAGCGGCACATCCGCCAGAAACGCCTCGATCAATATGACCCGAAAATCGTGGTGCAGGACGGCAGGAAGAACCTGCGTGTCTGTATCGGCGTGTTCGACACCGAGGAGGAGGCCGAGTCCTTCGCCAAGGGCGTGAATCCGTCGTATTGGGTGTTGAAGTGAGTTTAGTGAGTTTAGTGAGTTTAGTAAGATTAGAATGATTAGTAAGATTAGTATGATTAGTGTGAAAGCTCATATTCCCAATACGTTGACCTGTTTGAACCTGGTCTGCGGGTGTTTTTCGACCATGTCTTCGCTGAACGGCAACCTGACGCTTGCGGCGGTGTGGATTGTGGTGGCGGCGGTTTTCGATTTCTGCGACGGGCTTAGCGCACGTCTGCTGCATGTCACTTCCGAAATCGGCAAGGAGTTGGATTCGCTTTCCGACGTGGTCTCCTTTGGGGTCGCGCCTACGATGATTGTCTATAAGTGGCTGACTATTTGCTATTTCCAGATGTCGCCTGCGGTGCAGACACCGTTCGTTTTCCTGCTGTCGTACGGGGTTTTCTTGGTGCCGGCGTTGTCGGCGGTGCGCTTGGCGCGCTTCAATCTCGACACGAAGCAGACGGAGAACTTCATCGGGATGCCCACGCCGGCGAACGCGCTGTTCCTCGGCTTCATCCCGAATGCCGCCGAGCATATCGCCATTCTCAACAACTACTGGGTGGTGTTGCTTTTCGCCATTTTCTTCGCCGTGCTGTTGGTCAGCCCTATCAATATGATCTCCTTGAAATTCAAGGACTTCTCATTCAAACCGATGAATATTGCCCGTTATCTCATCCTGTTGGTTGGCATCATTCTGTTCATTGTTTTCAGGTTGGGCTCGTTCCCGTTGATTATCTTCGGCTACCTGCTCATCTCTATTTTTTATCATACCTTGACGAATTTGGAAGTGTTATGAAATATCAGTCTTTAGCTTTGTATTGCGGCTCCTCCACGGGGAACAATCCGGCATACGCGGAGGAGGCGGCGCGTTTCGGGGAGATGTGCGCCCGGAAATCGCTGACGTTGTATTATGGCGGCGGCTCTATCGGATTGATGGCGGCGGCTGCGAATGCCGCACTCAGTCACGGCGGCCGTGTCATCGGGGTGGCACCCGACTTCTTCACGAAAGGGACGGTGTTGTCCACTAACCTCACGGAAATGGTGTTGGTGAAGACCATGAGCGAGCGTAAGCAGTTGTTGGAGCAGCGGGCGGACGCGTTTGTCGTCTTCCCCGGCGGGTACGGTACGATGGACGAGCTTTTCGAGATGATTACCGACGCGCAGCTGGGTATGCATTTCAAACCGATAGCCGTGTATAACTACTTGGGGTACTATGACTTGTTAATCAAGCAGTTGGATAAGTTTTTGGAGGAAGGCTTCCTGAGACCTTTCCATCACAGTTTGCTAATTACGGCCGAGAACTTGGAGGAATTGTTTGCGAAGTTAGACGCTTACGAGAACACCAACGACCATACCTGGCTGGAGAAAATCAAACATTAAAACCTTGGCATTATGTTATTTAAAGATGTCTTAGTAGATAAAGACCTCAAACAGCGACTCATAGACTTGGCGCGCGAGGGACGGTCACCCCACGCCCAGTTCTTCCTTGCGCAGCCGGGCAGCCATGCACTTGCGCTGGCGGTCGCCCTCGGGCAGTACCTGTGTTGCGAGAATCCGGGGGAGCACGATTCCTGTGGGGAGTGCCCGTCATGCAAGCAGTTCGACAAGCTGTCGCACCCCGACCTGCACCTCTATTTCCCCAATTGCACCACGAAATCGGTGAAAAAGGACCCCGAATCCTCCCTGCTCCTCAATGAGTTCAAGGAATACGTTTTTTCCAATGATTATCATGTGGACATCAATGGTTGGTTAAACATTTTGGATGGCGAGAACAAACAGGCTTTGATAAACACACGCGATTGCTCTGACATTCTTTACCAAAACAGCCTTCGTTCGCATCAGGACGGCTACAAGGTATATGTGCTCTGGTGTGTTGACCGGCTGTATCGCGACGCGGCACCGAAGCTGTTGAAAACGTTGGAGGAGCCGGAAGGCCGGTCGGTCTTCTTCTTGATTTCAGAGGAACCGGACAAGATTTTGAACACCATTCTGTCGCGTACACAGCTGGTGCGGATTCCTCGGCTGTCTGACGCGGATATTGCGCAGCGGTTGCAGGAAAAGTTCCCGGGACTCTCTTCGGAGGAGGTGACCGACATTGCCATCTTGGCGGACGGCAACTACAACCGGGCTGTGCACATCGCCACCGACAACGAGGATCAGGCGGAACTGCTGCGTCATTTCGACGCCTTTTTTGGCAGTGCCGTCGCGCTGGCTCACCGCAAGGCGCTTCCGGAGGTGAATTATGAGGAGATTCAGGATGTCATCGCGCAGGTGGTGGCCAAGGGGCGCGAATATCAAAAGCAGTTCATGCAGACCATTTTCCGGATGCTGCACAACATGCTGCGGATGACCATGCCCAATCCCGGAGACTTGCGGGTGACGCATCAGGAGCGGGCCATTCTCGACAAATACCGAGGCATTTTAAGATTGAAACAGCTTTCCGTGATTTCGGAACTGTGCAACACGGCCGCCTACCATATTTCCCGGAATGGCAACACTTCGCTCGTTCTGACGGATTTATACTTCCAGATTTCCCAAAACGTAGCTTAGTTTTCGGGTTCGGGGACGCTTAGGTAGCCGACCCATTGCTGGTGAAGATCCGAAGGGTTCAGTTTGCATACGACGAAGATGCTGTCGGTGGAGTAGTGGTAGGCATTCCGGATGAATTTCCGAGACCGTGTCACCGCTGGCGTGTTCTGACCGTGAGACCGACAACATCCGGTGTCAACCTTGACAGCTTCGCATCTGAAGCCTTGCTGTGGTGGAAGACCGACCGAAAAAGTACGGGTTTTTCAGCGGGCTCCATTTTAAACTACGCTGCAAAGTTACATATTATATATATGTAGGAATCCAACTGTTTATAAAATGTTGAAAAAAAAAGAGATCTCCTTGCGGAAATCCCTTTTCGTTCGTGGGAACTACTAGATTCGAACTAGTGACCCTCTGCTTGTAAGGCAGATGCTCTAAACCAACTGAGCTAAGCTCCCTGCCAAAATTGCGCGGCAAAGATACACTTTTTTTCGATTCCCCAAACAGTGTCGATGATTTTTTGATCCAAAGCCCTGAGTTCAAGGTTTAGGAGGTTTAGGAGGTTTAAGTTCTTAGTCTAAGTCTAAGTTCTTAGTCTAGAAGATGACGCCGGCGCTGATGCCGACGTATTGCGGTTTCTGTCCGTCCTGGTTCCTGAAGAAGTAGTGGAAGGAGTAGCGGTAATCGACGCCCACGGTGATGAAGCCGAATCGGAAGTCGAAGCCGGTGGTGAGCAATGTCCAGTGCGGCTCGAAGGTGGCCTTGGAATAGCCCAGGGTGTTGTCGGTGACCTTCAGCAGCGGCTGGTAGGCCACGCCGAGATAGGGCTGGAACGCGATCTTTTTGGTGATTTTCACGTCGCCCACCGCGCGGATGGGAATGACCAAGTAGCGGTTCTCCACCATGTCGTCCATCGTCTCGCCGGTGGGCAGCGTGTAGGTGAAGTGGTTCTTGAAATACTGATATCCCAGTCCGATTTCGCCATAAACGTATTGTCCCGCGCGGAAATATCCTCCGAAGTGGACGGTCCGCGTGGAGGTGAGGTGGTCGTCCGGGGTATAGTCGCGGTTAAGGGCAAACTGCGTCGAGACCCGGAACCCGAACTGATACCACTTTTGGGCGTGAGTTGTGGTGATAAATGCTGTTAAAGCAATGACTATTAATAATTTACGCATTATTCTGATTTAAATAGGGTTCCTAATTTCTTGAAAAAACCTTTTTCCGCTTCTTCGGGTTCCGCCGCGGCCTGTTCTTCCTCCAATTTGGCGGCGATTTCGCTCTCCTTGGTGTTGCATTGGCTCATGGTGCGTTGCATACCCACGGTGACAAACGACTTCACGGCGCTGACGGCCCGTTCGACGCAGGGCTCCACCAACTTCATCTCCTCGGAGGAGAACCGCCCCAGCACGTAGTCGATCTGGTGCCCCATGGCGTAGTCCTTGCCGATGCCGCAGCGCATGCGCGGGATGTCGGTGCTGCCGAGCGTCTCGATGATGTTGCCGATGCCGTTGTGGGTGCCGCCGCCGCCCTTGGGCTTCAGCTTGAACACGCCTAACGGCAGGTCGATGTCGTCATATACCACTAAACAGTGGTCGAGGGCTACATTTTCCTGCGAGAGCCAGTATTTCACCGCCTTTCCGCTAAGGTTCATGTAGGTGGTGGGCATGATGACCACGATTTCGCGGCCTTTGAACGAGCCACGGGCAACGTAGGCCAGCCGGTCAACGGTGAAGGTCGCCTTCAGGGCTTTCGCCACCGCGTTGGCCACCTCGAAGCCGTAGTTGTGGCGCGTGCCGGCGTATTGCTGCTCGGCGTTGCCCAACCCCACAATCAGGTAGCGTTTCTCATTCTCCATCCTCAACCTCGCTTTCCTCTTCAGACATGTTCACGAAAAACGAAAAATGCAGCTTCCCGTAACGGCGGTGGTCGTAGAACTTCGGATGTTCCGAGAAATCGTGCGCGATGGAATGCTCCATCACGAGCCAGCCGTCGGGGAGCAGCAGGTTGTGCTCGAACACGTTGTCGATGATTTTCTCGATGTTGGGCAGGTCGTAGGGCGGGTCGGCGAAGATGATGTTGAATTGCTGGCGGCAGGAGGCGGTGTAGGCGAAGGCGTCTTGCCGGATCACCGTCACCTGATCGTTGTAGTGCAGTTGGTCGATGGTTTTCTGTATGAATTTGGTACACAGCAGGTTCTCATCGACAGATACCACGGAGAGGGCTCCTCGGGAGGCGAATTCGTAGGTGAGGTTGCCCGTGCCGGAGAAGAGGTCCAGCACCCGTACGTTGTCGAGGTAGAAGTAGTTGTTCAGGATATTGAACAGGCTTTCCTTGCCCATGTCCATGGTCGGGCGCACGGGCAAGTTGGCAGGCGCCACGATGTGGCGGCCACGGTTTTTTCCGCTGATGATTCTCATTATTGCAGAATGATAGGCTTGATTTGGTATTTTTTGAACAGTTGGAGCAGCTTACGGTCTTCCCCGCCGTGGAAGTGCAGGAGCATGTCGGGAGTATGCAGGTTCAACTGGCGGATGATGTGGAGCACATAGAAGAGGATGTCCGTCGGGTCGGTGAGCGGGAATCGGTTGGCGAGCAGCGGTTCGCCGCGGTGAACTGCTGCCACGTCGAGGAAATCGTTGTTGATGCCGACATAAAGTGCTGACACGGCGTTCAGTTGGCCGAGCATTTGGAATGTCAGTGCGGTCTCCGACACCACCTGGTGCGGGAACGGCAGCCTGGCGAGGGTGTCCACGTCGTTCTGATTGAGGGAATAGACGGCCCGGTAGTTCCCGATGGGGTCGGAGTAGGTCTGTCCGATGCGGGAGGTGTCGAACTGCAGGGCGAGGTAGTCGCGGGCTTTCGTGGGGGAGTAGAGTTCGGCGGGCACTAACAGGGGAATATGCCTTGCGGCGATGATGCGCAGCGCATCGCCCGGGGCGAAGAACGCCGGTGCTTCGGTGGACATCAGTGCGCCGGAGCTGTGCGGGAACGACTTGACAGCAAGGCGGTTGCCTTCATGCTTATAAAATGAAAATCCATCCGGCGCAATGCGAATGGATTTCCCATAATATTCGTTAAGTGTAGGAGTCATGATATGGAATTATTCCCAGCTGCCGGCGGTGCTGGCTTCGGTTAAGGAGCCCATGTACAAAGGCTCGTACTGGGAGCGGTACTGGTTCTCGGAGGCGAGGTCGTTGTAGAAAATCTTGTTCCAGAGCTTGGTCAGCGGGCCGGCGTTCTCCGGGGTGATGCTCTTTTCCATGTTGTAGAGCATGTCGTCAAGGCTCACGTCGATGCGATAGACCGGGATGGTGTAGGTCTTGCTGGAGAGCGAGTCGGTCTGGATTTGGTATTTCTTCTCTTTGTTGGAGAAGGGGATGTATTGGAAGTTCTTGAAGTTCTCTTTGGGGACCTTCTTGTCGATGTCGAGGATTTTCTCGATGGCGGGCACGGAGACGACCTCCTTGTGGATGAGTCCGAGCTTGAAGGCCTCGGCCTCGCTCATGGTATCGGGGAAGTTACCCACGTTCTTCTCGATTTGCACGGTGCCGTTGTTAACGAAATCAACCAGCTTGTCGATGTTGTCCGCATAGACTTTGTTCACGTTCTTATAGACGGCCTGGGCGCTGCGGATGGCGAGCAGGTTCTGCACGTTGGCCTCTTTGCGGATTTGATAGACAGTTTTGAATTTCTCGGGGCGCATGATGCTGCGGGCGGCAAAAATGGCCAGGATGACCACCACGATGGCCATCAGGATAGAGAATAATCTTCTAAGTTTCATAACGTTATATACCTTTTTTGTTTATTTCTACTTTTCAGAATTTCGCGCAAAAGTAGTAAAATTTTGCGTTCAAAATGTTTTTTCGAAAAATTATTTTCAAACAGGGGGTGTGGATTAAAACAGGATGCGGTGTATGCCGGCCGTGCGCGTCTGCGTGATTAAATTCGCAAAACGCTGATAGTCAGATTCGTTATCTACAAAATCAATGTTTTCAGTATCGACTAAAAGAATCGGGACATTCTGGTTCTCGCGGAAGTAGGTGAGGTATTTCTCCTGGATGTCGGAGAGGTAGCCGGCGGTGATGTCCTTCTCGAAGTCGCGGTTGCGCTTGGCGATTTGCCGGAGCAGTCGTTCGGGTTTGGTGTAGAGGTAGAGGATCAGGTCGGGTTTGGGCAGGAAGCCTGCCACGGTGTCGAACACGGTCTTGAAGAGGGCGTATTCGTCCTTGGAGAGGTTGTTCTTGGAGAAGAGCAGGCATTTGTCGATGAAATAGTCGCCGATGACGAAGTCGGTGAAGAGGTCGCGGGCGGCGAGGAGCCCCTTGAGCTGCTGATAGCGGTCCATCAGGAAGGTCATCTCCACGGGGAAGGCGTAATGCTCGGGATCCTTGTAGAACTTCTCCAAGAAAGGGTTGTCGGAGAAGCGCTCCAGCACCAGCTCGGCGTTGAAGTCGCGGGCGAGCATGGTGGCGAGGGTGGTCTTGCCCGCGCCGATGCTGCCTTCCACAACGATATAGTTATAAGGGATTTTCGTCATGAATCAGGTCGATGTTTAGTTCTCGGAGAGGGGCCAGCACGAACTCGCGCTCGGCGATGAGGGGGTGGGGGAGCGTGAGCCGTTCGTCATGGTAGCGTATGCGGTCGTAATCAAGAATATCGAGGTCGATGGTGCGCGCGTGATATACGGGCTGCTGGTCCAGGTAGTAGCTCTTCTGCGCGCGCCCCAACCGACGCTCGATAGATTGCAGTGCGTCCAACAACGGCAGCGGCTCCAGTTCGGTCTCCACCACGATCACCTGGTTGAGGAACGGGTCCGACTCGAAACCCCAGGCAGGGGTCTCAATCACCGAAGACCGGCGCGTGACCGTCCCCACTTCCCAACCGATGAGGCAGTCGGCCATCCGCAGGTAGAAGCTGCGGTTGCCCATGTTGCTGCCCAATGCGATGATGGCTTGATGTGGCATCCTTTCCGGGTGGGTTAGTTGTTGATGAAAAGAAGCGGCTGCGGCGCGATGCCCGCGATGACGCTCAGGGACTTGGAGTAGCTCAGGAGGTTCTTGATGATTCGCCGCGAGGGCTTCTCCTTTTTCACTGACTTTCTGATGACAGGGGTAAAGTTTTTATCCATCGGCATTTCTATTTGTGAAACAATAAAAAACGCCCTTTTAACGACAAAGTGTTAATTTTATTGTGCACGCGAAATTTTTTTCTGTGGGAGCTCCTGTTCGTCTTGTATGGCCAGCAGCATGGAGTCGGCGGACATGGCGAGGCTGTCCTGGCGGCTCCATTCGCGGAACCGCGCCTCGTTGCGGTAAAAGGCGACCATGGGCTTCCGCTCGAAAGTCATCAGGTGCAGGGTGCTGTCGGGCGGCCAGGTGCCGTTGCGCAGCTGCGTGACCGGGATTTGGTTGCAGTAGGCCACGTAGTAGTCCCAGGTGCTGTCCAACCGGTCGTACTCCTTGAAGACGAGCTGTATGTTCAGGTCGTTGCGGTAGAAGAAGGCGCAGGCGGCGTTGCCGTTGGTGGCCACCACCACCGGGCGCAGGGTGTAGTGGCCGGTGTCGTGTGCGCCGATATACTCCTTCATCCATACGTTGGCCTCCTTGTTGGCCTCGAAGTTGCTGTCGAGGGCATATTTCGCGTAGGCGTTGTGGATGCCCCCGGAAATCTCGTTGAAATAGAGCGAGGTGTAGGGGCTGTTGAGCAGGATATGGCGGATAGGCATGAAGGAGAGCAACGCCATCAGACCCAGAATCACAAAATTGGTGTAGCGGTCGTGGATGTGGCGCAGGGTGCATTCCAACCCGCTGGCCGCAATCAGCATGAACAGCGGATAGATGCAGTAGTGGATGGCCCACAGCGTGTCGGGGTTCATGTAGTGCGTCTTCACGCGGTTGATGCAGAACAGGAACGTATATATAAATATGAATATGGAGAACGGCTTCAGCGTCTTGATGGCGTTCTTGAAGAAGATGAAAAAGAGCATGAAGCTGAGGAGCACCACCGTGGGCGTGGTGATGTACAGATATTTGCTGAGATAGCGCTTGGGGAAGTTGTCGGGCCCGATGAACTGCCCCTCGAAGATCTGGTTCTGGTCGAACGGGATGTTGGTGACCAAGGAGGCGAACGACTTGTTCGGCATGAGGAAGGAGGTCTCCAAATAGAGGGTGCACAGGCTGTGGACGATGAACACGGCCACCCACATCGCCGCCACGGAAAGGCTGACCAACCCGAGCGCCTTGAGGTATTCCTTGGTGTAGATTTTCTTGATGGGGTTGTAGAGGAAGAAGTTCAGCAGGGTGAAAATCATGAAGAGGTGCAGCAGCGACGACCCCGCGTTGTGCACCGAGAGCGTGAGCAGAATGCCGATGGAGATGCGGACGAGCCGCGAAATGCGGATGACCGGCAGCTCCCGGCTAAAATAGTACATCTGCATGATGCTGTAGATGAAGAAGAAGGCGAAGGTCACATCCACGATGTTGCTCAGCGAGTAGCCGAAGAAACGTGGGGAGATGAGCAGGAAGAACGCTGTGAAGAAGGCCGCGCGCCAGCTGAACGCCCGAAGCAGAATCAGCGACAGATAGGCAATCAACAGCCAGCCGAAAACACTGCTGATGATATGACGAAAAGCATACACATCGTTGATTTTCAATGTTTTCGAAAGTGCGTAGATGACCAGGTCGATGGTCTGGGCCTGCGTGTGCGCGTAAGGGTGCGACTTATAGGCATCGGGGTCGCCGATGTGGTGGAAGTGGTTGTACAGCAGCTCCGAATACTCGTTCTGCGCCATTTCGCGGTCGGAGACGCCGATGCGCTGGCTCAGCACCAGCATACCCACCAACGAAATCGCCAATAGAATCATCCACAGGTATTTGAACACATCGTCGCCCGTCTTCAGCGACAGGTTGAACTGGCTTTTCTCAATCTGATATTTGATTTTCTTCTTGTTGTCCTTCGAAAAGCGGACCTGCCAGATGTTGTCGTCGAAGAGGTTGTCGTAATAGAGGAACTTGTCCACCACATTCTTGAGGCGGATGAACAGCCGTTCCCATATATTGGTCGTCTCTTTCGGCATGGCTTACGCGAGGTGGAATTGAGGGAGCAGACGGTGCAGGTAGTCGGCGGCCTGTGGCCCCTCGTTGAAGAGCAGGTCGATGACGGAGAGGTTCGGGACAAATCCAAATTTGTCTTCAAACACTTGGTAATAAGGAGTTTGCAGCCGGAAAGGATAGTCGTCTCTTTTGGCTTGTTTGGGATGGATAAGCAGCCGAAGGTCTCGCGTTTCGTAAGGGGTGAACGTCTCGGTGGTCGCCACCTCCCGTTCCACGCGCATCAGTTTCAGCAGCGTCTGCATCAGCTGGAGGTTGAAGTCGAACAGGAACTCGAATTTCTGTTCGAAGAAGGGCTTCAGCGCATCCTTATAATACAAATAGTAAGGGGTGTTGTTGTATGCCGACTCGATGGAGCGCCAGTGCACGCGCGGCCAGGGGGTGGCATAGTCGATGCGCACCTCTTTCACGATACCCATTCTACCGTCATGAACGGTAGGAATGATGAGATTCAGCACTCCGTTACCGTTCATGATGGTCGTCCTGTTGCGGTAGGACTGTTTCTGGTATCGCTCCTCGCGCTCGATGGCGGCGTTCCCGGATAGCAGGAAAGCGAAATGCTCGACCGGCGGGAGGTAGGCGGTGGCAAGCAGGGTAGAAGACACCGTTACTTGGATATGATCAGTTTGGACTTGTAGTTGCGTTGCGAGCCGATCAGCTCGACGAAATAGATGCCGTTTTCCAATCCGTTGACGTTCAGCGAGAAAGTGGCGTCGGTTTCGACATTGGAGCTTCTGACTAACTGGCCCACGGCGTTGTAGATGTTGCAGACGGCGGTCTCGGGCAGGAATTCGCCCTGGATGGTGACAATGCCTTCCTGGGCGGGGTTGGGATAGACTTCGAAGGTGGAAACCTGCCGCTCGTAATCCGCAATGCTGGCGACCACGGAGCCGTCGTAGTTCATGCCGGGCAGTGTGGTGACGCCGGTGTTGTCGGGGTCGAGCCACGGTTGGAGTTTCCGGGCGATGTCGGAGTTGTTGTTATTGGTCCAGTGATAGTACATTCTGCCGTAGTTGTCGGTGCCGTAGGTGTAGTCGCAGGCACTTGATCCGCTGGTGAGGGTGCCGATAATCAGGCCGTTAGCATTGAAGAGCGGGGAACCGGAAGAGCCTTGCTCGGTGACGCCCTTGTTGGGGTTGGTGCGCCATTTGACGGAGAAATACTTGTTGGCCATCTGCCCTGAGGTGATGGTGGTCACGCTCTGCGGGAAGCTGATTTTCTTCCAGTCGCCGCCGGGATGGTGGATGCCGGCACCCACAGAGGCGGCACCGCTTCTGTCCCAGCCGGCGAAGAAGATGCTGTCGCGGAAGACGGGGCTGAGCATGCCGGTGATTTTCAGCAGCAGGAAGTCGGAGGAGTTGGCGGTGCTCGTCGTGTTGGATCGCGCGACGATGTCGCCACCGTTGGTCACTCTGTAGGTGCCGTTGGTGCCGTTGCAGGAGTTGGTGTTGTAAAGGAAGTAGAACTTATGCGTCTGGTCAGCGGAGGCCACGCAGTGGTCGGCGGAGAGCACGTAGGGAGTCTTGTCCATCCGCGTGTTGTTGACCGTCGCGCCGGAGCAGAGGTAGGTGCCCCAGCCGCCTTCTTCAGCCACGTAGGCTGTGATGGCGATGCAGACCACAGAGCGGATTTGCGGGCGCCAGCCGTTCCCGTCGGGGCAGATCACATTGATGTGGCAGTTGCCGTCGGCATCACCGATGGGACCTTTGCCGTCCTGCTCGCCGACATGGAGGAAGTCACGGTAGATGTGCATGACGGCGGCGATGTTGAACTCGCCCTTGAACGCGGCGCCGGCGGGCTCATAGTACTCCACCACCACCTCGTCGCCGAGGATGTCGTCCGTCACCAACTTGCCCACGCTCTGCACGTCGGCGTTGGTATAGGGACCGAAGACCTGCTTCTGGTCGGGACTGTATATGAACAACTTGCCCTCTTCAGGGATGTTGAAATGGTCGAAGACAAGGTAGGTCATCACGGCACCTTCCGACACGTACTTGATTCTCCAGAGCGTGCTTCCGTCCTCCATGATGTCGGTGCGGCCGGAACTCTTCGTCGTGTTGTTCACGGAAAAACCGACGCCGGCGCGAAGGGGCATGGATTTGTCCTGGCTCTGTAAGTCGGCCTGCAACAGGTTCGCATTGTCGGTGCTGGGCATCTCTCTGACATCCAATACTTGTGAAATGCCTTTTTTCGCGAACGAATACGGCAACTCTTTTTTTGATTCTTGAGCGGATAATGTGTTGGCTAACACTGTGAAAATAACCGCGATAATCCAAAATTTTCTCATACTTCTAAAGGATATTTTTTATGGCGGCAAAAGTATAAAAAAAATCGTATTTTTGCAACCGTTTTTAAAATGAACCTATGGCAGTAAAAAGAAAAGTGAAATTTGAGGGCGTCCCCTACGAGGGAAACCTGGAAGAGCTCATCATACAGGCGCTTATTGAGAAGCAGGGAGCCGACATCCGCTGCATCAATCTGAAAAAAATCAACCATGTCTATTTCGACTACTTCATCGTCTGCACCGGCAATTCAAAGCCACATGTGGAGACGCTGTGCGACTTCGTGCAGGAGCAGACCCAACGCGTGGCTGGCATCAAGCCGCTGCACGTGGAGGGCCTGGAAAACAAGGAGTGGATCCTGCTCGACTATTTCAACATCCTGGTGCATATCTTCCTCCCCGAAGCCCGCGACTACTATCAGATCGAGTCGCTTTGGGCCGACGCCGACATTCAGAACTTTTAAGCAATAATCCGTGGGCGGTCTCGTAGGGACGAACGCCCGGTTGAAATTTTAATTTGAGATGAACGATAACAAAAGAAACATAAATAAGAACAACCGCAATGGCATGCCTGATTTTTTCGGCGGGGATGGGGGACAGAACGGCAAAAACGGCGACAAGCGGAAGTTCAGCTGGTCATTTATATATATAGCCATCGCCTTGGTGCTGATTGGTGTCTATTTCTTCTCCTCGGGCGACACCTCCCGCGAGGTGAACGACATGGAGTTCTATCAAATGGTCAAGAACCAAGAAATAGAGCATGTGGAGTATGTGAAGAAGAACTCGCATGTCAACATTTTCCTGAAGAAGATGGCCTTGGAGAGCAACCCCTCCCACGAAGCGGTGCGCAAGAATGTCCAGGGACCGCAGTACTTTCTGGTGGTCACGGACTTGCAAGTTTATAACGAGAACCTCCGTGACGCCAAGAACCAATACGTGCAGGAACGCTTGGCGCAAGACAGCACGTTGGTGGCCAACGATGTGGCCAAGGAGTACGATTTCCCGATGAAGCAAGACAACACGCAGGGCTTTGGCTTCGAGATTTTGATTTGGCTGTTCCCGTTCCTTCTGATTTTCATGCTGTATTGGTTCTCGATGCGCTCCATGCGCGGTGGCGGCGGTTTCGGCGGTCCGGGCAACATCTTCAACATCGGCAAGTCGCGGGCGCAGGAGTTCGACGAGAAGTCCGGCCAGGTGGTCACGTTCAAGGATGTGGCCGGTCTGGAAGGCGCGAAGTTCGAGATTGAGGAGGTCGTCGATTTCCTGAAGAATCCCCAGAAATACACCGTCCTGGGCGGCAAGATTCCGAAGGGAGTGCTCTTGGTCGGGCCTCCGGGCACCGGCAAAACCCTCCTGGCCAAGGCCGTGGCGGGCGAGGCGAAAGTGCCCTTCTTCTCCATGTCGGGTTCCGACTTCGTGGAGATGTTCGTGGGCGTGGGCGCCTCCCGCGTGCGCGACCTCTTCCGCACCGCCAAGGAGAAAGCCCCCTGCATCATCTTCATCGACGAGATTGACGCCATTGGCCGCGCCCGTGGCAAAGGCGCGTTCTCGAATGCCAATGACGAGCGTGAAAGCACGTTGAATCAGTTGCTTACAGAGATGGACGGATTCGGCACCAACGCCGGTGTCATCATCATGGCGGCTACCAACCGCGCCGACATCCTCGACCGCGCCCTGCTGCGCGCCGGCCGCTTCGACCGGCAGATTCAGGTGGAACTTCCCAACCTGAACGAACGAAAGGGCATTTTCGGCGTGCACGTGCGCAACCTCAAGCTCGGGCCGGATGTCGATCTCGACTTCTTCGCCAAGCAGACTCCCGGATTCTCCGGTGCCGACATCGCCAACGTCTGCAACGAGGCCGCCCTTATCGCCGCCCGTCACAACAAGACGCAAATTGACAAGGAGGACTTCCTCTCCGCGGTTGACCGTATCATCGGCGGATTGGAACGCCGTGGCAGCGTGATTTCTCCGGAAGAGAAGAAGACCATCGCCTACCATGAGTCAGGCCACGCCTGCGTGAGCTGGATGCTGCGCTACGCCTCTCCGTTGGTGAAGGTGACCATCGTGCCGCGCGGAAAGGCCCTCGGCGCTGCTTGGTATCTGCCCGAGGAACGCCAGCTCACGACCTACGACCAATTGTTTGACGAGATGACCGCCACCCTGGGCGGACGCGCCGCCGAGGAGGTTTTCTTCGGCCGAATCTCCACGGGTGCCCTCAACGATCTGGAGCGCGTCAGCAAACAGGCATACGCCATGATTGTCTATTACGGACTTGACGAAAAAATAGGCAATGTAAGTTACTACGACTCAACGGGTCAGCAGGAATATAGCATGACCAAGCCCTATAGCGAGAAAACGGCGCAGGAAATCGACGAGCGGGTGCATCTGCTTATCGAAAAGGCTTACAACCGGGCCAAGACCATTTTGAAGGAACATTATGGCAATGTGGAGAAACTGGCCAAGTTGCTGCTGGAACGCGAGGTGATCTTCACGGAAGATGTTCGCAACATCCTTGGCGAGCGTCCGTTCTCGACGGAAGAACCCGTCGCCGACGAGAAAACTACCTCTCCCGTTGATTCTGGAGAAACCTCCGGGAACGCTTCCTCGGCGGAATCCTCCACTAACCCAGAATAAAATCGTGATGCCATGAGTCAGATGGACAGCAGTTTGATAACCGACAAAGAATACATTCGCGGGGTGATCAGGAAGAGTGTCGTTTCGCACGACCAGATTTCCGAAGGGCAGCCGAGCGTCAGCTTCATGCGGCCGATGGAGAATGTTCCGGTGGAGTTCTGGAAGAATTTCCAGGCCAACGGCGGGAAGATTCTTCGTTGCCAGTCCGGCCAGGATCGGTTGAAATACCTTAAGATGTTGGCCGACGACCAGCAGTACAACGTGGTGTTAAACACCCACAACAATCTTCGCGGCATGTTGGAGCAGGTCGGGCTCAATTTTGTCAACTCGATTTCGGTGAACATGCAGGTTGACGCGGTGGTGGTGCTGTGCACGACGCTGGTGGCACGCACGGCCAGCATGGGCTTCACCCAGCCGGTGGCGCGTTTCGTCTCCATGCGCAACCTCGCCAAGGACGTGATTGTGATTTCCCGCATGAGCGACATTGTGGCCGACATGGAAGATGCGCTGGAGCGCAACAAGAAGTTCGGCGGGGAGGCAGGTCTGGAGTTTGTCACCCCTTCGCCGCTGCCGAAAGAGAACGGCAAGGAGGTGCGCACGCCGCAGCATCCGCGCTATATTCTCCTTTTGTTGGACGAAAACCGCCCGAAAAATGCGTAACCTTTTGACCCGAACCGCTTCTGGAATCGTCTATGTCGCCTTGATGGTGGCGGCGGTGTTCACCCCCTGGGTGGCCGTGCCGTTGGCCTTCTTCCTGACCCTCGTCGGGGTTCGCGAACTCTACAAGATGTATGAGACGCCGGAATTGAAGCAAGCCTATCCGTTCACCAACATAGCTGCGGGAATAGTAATGTTGGCATTCTTGAACTTATCCGTCCAGTATTTTGCGGTTTCCATGGCTCGGGCTTTGCCGCACACAGGCGAACCGTCGCCATCTTTCATTGGATTCTATCTGATGATTTTAATTGCGATCGTGTCCATCTTTTTGCCTGCGCTGTTCTGCAAACAGGAACACCCGGTGCAGATGCTTGGCATGGGGCTGCTGTCGATCGTGTGGATTGTCCTGCCGTTGTGCGTGCTGTTTTTCCTGTGGCCATCCCGTAATCCGGCGCAAATGCTCTCCTTCCTTATTCTTATATGGGCTTCCGACACGTTCGCCTACCTCGGCGGGTCGCTGTTCGGCAAGCACAAGCTGGCACCGGACATCTCGCCGGGCAAGACGTGGGAAGGGTTCCTCATCAGCTGTGTGCTCACGGTCGGGCTCGCGGTCGGGCTTTCCTTCATTCCGTTCTTCAAGTCGTGGGGCCTCCTTTGGTGGCA
>JAFXPL010000057.1 GCA_017527945.1 Bacteroidales bacterium
AGCAGTTCGAAGTCTCCAAGGCCGACCAAATCGACCTACTGAACCGCTCTTTGGAGTTCTTCAAAGAGAACGACACCTTCGAGATGGAGGAGTTCGCCAACGAGGTCATCGAACAGCCCGAGGTCATCGAGAGCTTCCGCCAGTACAAACGAAGCTACGAAGAGGAGAACGACGTGGTGATCGACGACAGCTTCGACATCTCCGACTACGCCTTCCGCCGCCAGCAACGCTCCTACAAGCGCGTCATCCGCCTCGACCGCAAGATCCAAATCATCATCGACGGCAACCGCGACCACGTGGAACAGGGCGAGGACGAGCGCGGCAAGTACTATAAGGTGTACTACAGCGAGGAAGAGTAGTTGTTTCTGCCCGTATCGACCATACAAATATTTTATTATTTTTGCGGCGGACAAAAGTTCACTGATTGGTGGTCCACCAAACAGTGGCCCACTAATCAGTGAACAAGGTAAAATGTTTGTTTATAACATATTGTAATCTTTATGCGGGAAATTGAAAGACCTTTTGTTTATGGCGTTTCTGTAAGTGGAGACAACTTTACAGACAGAGTGAAGGAAACTCATCGGTTAAAGGTGAACTTTGAGAACGGACTGAACGTAATCCTCATCTCCCCTCGTCGCATGGGCAAGACATCGCTCGTCAAAAAAGTACAACAAGAAGTGGATCCGAAAGTTGTTCACACGGTATATGTTGACATATACAATTGTCGATCGGAATATGACTTCTACAACAAATTTGCTGTCGCACTGTTGAAGCAAACGGCTTCCAAAATGGAAATGGCCATCGAAAACATCAAACGCTTTCTGGTCCGCCTCACTCCCAAAATTTCATTCAGTCCGGATCCGACCGCCGACTATTCCATATCATTGGGCATCACACCGAAGGAATATGAGCCGGAAGAAATCCTTAATTTGCCCGAAGTTCTTGCTCAACACATCGGGAAGCACATCGTGGTTTGCATCGACGAGTTCCAGCAAGTGGGCGACTGGCCGGACAGTCTTAATGTGCAAAAACAGATGCGCAGTGTTTGGCAACACCAAAAGAATGCTTCCTATTGTTTGTTCGGAAGCCGCCAGCACATGATGACCAACCTTTTCCAGAACAAACGTATGCCGTTCTATCAGTTCGGGGAACTAAACTATCTGCAACCCATCCCAACCGCCGACTGGATTCCCTTTATCCAGCAGAAATTTATCGAGAAAGGACATTCCATAGATGAACGCTATGTGATCCAAATTTGCGAAATGGTACAGAACCAGTCGTCATACGTGCAGCAACTGGCCTGGAATGTAATGCTTAACACTGAAAACGAAGTTACGGATGCCGATCTCGAACAAGGCGTTGAAGATCTGTTGATGCAATGCACACCGTTGTTTATGGAACAGACTGGGGCACTCACGACCTACCAAATGAACTTCCTACGCGCCATCATGGCAGGACTGCATTCGGGCTACTCTTCTCGAGAAATACTTGAAAAATACCAGCTTGGAGCGAAATCCAATGTAAACAAGATGCAGAAATCCTTGATAGAGAAGGATTTTATCGAGATTCGGCAAAATGGACTGTATTTATCCGACCCTGTACTCCAAATTTGGCTACAACGACAACAGATATTATGAACATCAACTCCACCACCCGCCAATACATCTCCGCACACGCCACCGACGACGTGGCCCATCTTGCCCTGCACCCCTCCAAGGACCCGCAGGTCGATATGCCCATAGCGCTGCAACAGATCGCCGGTCGGCAGAAAGCCAGGGAGAAGATGCCCGAATGGTACGCCATCGAGGGCATCCTCTACCCGAGGAAGGTCTCCATGGAGCAGTGTTCTTCATCGCAAACAGCTGATTATAAAGCCTCTTTGGTGGAAGGGGAATCATTTGCGGACTTCAGCGGCGGCTTCGGGGTCGATACGGTCGCGCTTGCCCGGGAGTTCTCCTCGGGCTACTACGTGGAACCGCAGGAGGAACTCTGCGAGCTGTTCCGTCACAACAGCAAAACATTGGGCATCAACAATGTGGAAGTCATTAACGGCACGATGGAGGAACGGCTGGCCTCCATAGAACCCGTCGATACGATCTACCTCGACCCGTCGCGGCGCGACACACACGGCCGAAAGGTGGTGGCCCTCGCCGACTGCACCCCCAACCTCCTCGAATGGAAATCCGCCCTGCTGGAACGCTGCAACACCCTGATGATCAAGTTGTCGCCGATGATTGACATCCACCAGACATTGCGGGATTTACCCGAAACCTTCGCCGTCCACGTGATTGCCGTAGAGGGCGAATGCAAGGAGGTGGTGTTTCTGTTATCTCGTGCGGACAATATAAACCGCATCCCGACAATCATTGCCATCGATATTTGCAAAGAAGCAACCAACCGCATCGAATCCACCCTGGAGACCGAGCGCACCACCCCACCCCGCATCGCCACAGAACTGGGCACCTACCTCTACGAACCCAATGCCGCCGTGATGAAGGCAGGGCTTTTCAACACCCTGTCGCAGCAGTTCCAGATTTCGAAGCTGGCGGCAAACACCAACCTGTTCACCGCCGACGAGCTGCACGAGGACTTCCCCGGGCGCATTTTCCGCATCGAGGCCGCCCACGAGTTCCACCCGCGCAAAACCGCCAAGGAACTTTCGCACATCGGGTGCGCCAACATCGCCGTCCGGAATTTCCCGCTCTCAGCGGAAGAACTACGTAAGATATTGAAAATCAAGAACGGAAACAAACATTATCTATTCGGATGCACCATCGGGGAAAGGCATCGGACACTACTGCTTTGCACTGCGGCAAAGTCACACCCCGGTCTCTC
This sequence comes from Bacteroidales bacterium, assembly GCA_017527945.1. The sequence continues at coordinate 2,836 of JAFXPL010000057.1, forward strand.
CTAACCAACGCTCCAGCTCCGCGACCCGTGCGCGGTACTTCGCGATCTGCCCTTCGATGAAGTCGTCGCTGAACTTGCGGTCGCAGAAGCCGTTGCCTCTCGCCACGTACTCGTCGTCCTCCAACGAGCCGTACAGCTCCAAATAGTTATCCAAATACCCCTGGTTCTCAAGCAGCAGGCGCTTCAAATCCTCCGCATCGGCCTCGAACGATTCGCCGGTGGAATAACGGTATGTTTTCTTTTTCTGCATAATCGATTTTAAGACTATTCATACGGCAAACCTTAGATTTGCAGCCACAAAAATACACTTTTTCCATCAAGAGAAATGCTATAGAAAAAATATATTTGACATACACTTTGTGTTATTTATTTTTGTATCTTTGCGGTCTAAAATTCAAACTAAATTTGAACTAGTGAAGATATCGTTTGTTGACCATAACCTAAAGAAATACGCATCCAATGAGAAGGTGTGCAAAAAGAAGCTCGGAGAAAAACGAGCGAATCTGTTTCTGCGCCGTATCAGTGAGTTGACAGCCGCTAACACGCTTGAGGATGTGCGTTATCTGCCAGGTCATTATCACGAATTGACAAACGACAGGAAAGGCCAATGGGCCTGCGATTTGGACCAACCATATCGTTTGATTTTCAGACCTTCTGACGAACCCATACCCGAAGATGAATATCATCGTTTTATTTGGGCGGAGATAATAGGGGTTGATATTATGGAAATTATTGATTACCATTGAAAAAGAAAAAAATATGTCTAATAGAAAACATTTCAAACTGGTTTACGCTTATCACCCGGGGGAGACGCTGCGGGAGAAGCTTCAAGAAATGGAGATGAGCGTCAAAGAATTCGCCATTCGGACGACAAAACCCGAAAAGACCATCAATGCTGTGTTGATTGGCGAAAGTGCTGTCACGCCCGACATGTCTATTGCATTTGAGCAAATCACCAGAATACCTGCTCATTTTTGGTTGAATCTTCAACGCAATTTTGACGAATACGTGGCACGACAGAAGCGCGAGGCAATATGTCAGGACGCACAGACTATTGAATGGGCAAAACGATTCCCTTACGCGGCCATGGCGAATCTGGGCTGGGTTGAGAAAACACGAATCTTGTCAGAAAAAATCATGAATCTGCTCTCCTTTTTCAGAATCACTTCCGTCAAGGCGTGGGAAGACTATTTCATGAACCAAGCCCTGAAATCCGCGTTCAGAATTTCGCTCTCAAGTACCAAGGATCCATACGCGATATCCGCATGGTTACGGCAGGGGGAAATCCAAGCTGCAGAAGGCAAAACGAAAAATCCTTATTCGGAAGCCGCTCTAAAAGGAATTATGCCAAAAATATTCTCGTTCGTCAAAGACCAGCCAGATGATTTCGCCTTACAACTCAGCAATTTATGTTCTGAAGCCGGTGTAAAAATCCTCTATACGGCACACATTCCGCATGCTCCAATCAATGGTTGCACGCGATGGATTGACAATGTACCCTGTATCCAAATGACTGACAAACAGAAGCGGAATGACGTGTTCTGGTTCTCTTTTTTTCACGAAATAGGACATATATTGTTGCATGGGAAAAAGGATGTTTTTCTGGAAGATGCTGAGCACCGGGAAACACTTAAACAAAAAGAGGAAGAAGCAGACCGGTTCGCGGCAGAACAACTTCTCAGCCAAAATGCCGAAAATGAGATTGTCCGAGAATTGGATGGCGCCCAACCGACAAAACAATTCATTGTCGATCAAGCAAATCGATACCAGACTCACCCCGCCATCATTGTCGGTCGTCTGCAGCATAATGGCATTATACGACAGGATTCCGCTTTGAACAGTTTCAAAGTCCCTGTCAATTTGTTTTGAAACAACGCCATAAAAAAAATCGCAAAATTCGCCGACAAAAATCGTATCTTTGCCGCGAACAAAAACCCCACGATTATGCAATTGGAATTCAACTTTGAAGATAAGGAATTTATGGCGCAGCGCGGCAGCGACCCCGCCCAGGTGGAACAGCAGTTCGCCAACTTCGAGAAGGGCTTCCCCTTCGCCGACATCGACCGGCCCGCGACCGTGGATGACGGCATCCTGCGCCTCGACGAGGACCAGGTGGCCGAACTGGAGGCCGAATACCCCTACGCCATCGAAGGCAAGAAAATCGAGAAGTTCGTGCCCGCGTCCGGTGCCGCCTCCCGCATGTTCAAGGACCTCTACGCCCTGCTGAACGAGAACTTGGACGACAAACAACAGGAGCTGGCGAAGACCTTCCTCGCCACCCTGCCCCGCTACCCGTTCTACGAGGCACTCAAGCAGGTCATGGCCAACAAAGGCCTCGATCTCGACACCGAAATCCAGAAAGGCGACTTCCGCCTCATCATCCAATATCTCCTTGAGAAAGAGGGACTTAATTACGGAAACCTGCCCAAGGGTCTGCTCCTTTTCCACCGCTACGACAACGAAATCCGCACCGCCATCGAAGAGCATTTCGTGGAGGCCGCGCTCTACGCCACCTCCGGCACCGACGCCTACCTGCACTTCACCGTCTCCGAGCACCATTTGGAGCTCTTCAAGGCGAAAGTGGCGGAAATCCAGCCCGTGTATGAGGAGCGTTTCGGGGTGAAATACCACGTCACCTTCTCCATGCAGGCCGCTTCCACCGACACCTTGGCGGCCACGGAAGACAACCTGCCCTTCCGCGACGAGAACGGACGGCTGCTCTTCCGTCCCGGCGGCCACGGCGCGCTCATCCACAACGTCAACGACCGCGACGCCGACATCCTCTTCGTGAAGAACATCGACAACGTCACCAAGGACCAGAACGTCGTGACCACGGTCATATACAAGAAAGTGCTGGCCGCGTATCTGTCGCAGCTGCAAAGCATCCAGTTCACCTACCTGCGGGCGTTGGAGAGCGGCGACGTGGACCCGATGGACTTGTGCGAGATCATTGACTTCGCGCAGGACAAGCTGATGATCCAGGTGGGCGAGCAACCCACGCCGGAGGAACTTTTCGACCTGATGAACAGACCGTTGCGCGTGTGCGGCATGGTGAAGAACGAGGGCGAGCCCGGCGGCGGCCCCTTCTGGGTGCGCGACTCCGAGGGTCGCTGCTCGCTGCAGATCGTGGAATCGTCGCAGATTGACAAGAACGACCCCGAAAAGGCGGCCATCATGGCGAAGGCCACGCACTTCAACCCCGTCGATATGGTCTGCGCCATCAAGGACTACAAGGGCGAGAAGTTCGACCTGCTGCAGTACGTGGACCCGGCCACGGGATTCATCTCCTCGAAGTCATACAATGGCAAGACACTGAAAGCCATGGAGTTGCCCGGTCTCTGGAACGGAGCAATGGCCGACTGGATCACCGTGTTCGTGGAGGTGCCATTGGCTACGTTCAACCCCGTGAAGACCGTGTTCGACCTGCTGAAGCGGAACTAAGAACTAAGAACTGCCTTTGGTTGTCCTGGTTGTCGTCAATTGAGAGACGGGCGGGACAATCACTCCCGCTTCCCGATCCTTTTCGACACCCCGATGGCGGATACCGGGCAGACCAGCCGGCACAGGTGGCAGCCAACGCATTTCGCGCCCACAAGACGCGGGCGTCGGCTCTCCGCATCGAATGTGAGGGCCTGGTGGCCGCCGTCGCGACAGGAGATGTAACACCGGCCGCAGCCGATGCATTTCCCGTGGTCGAACACCGGCAGCACTTTCGTGTCGCGGTCCAGGTCGGAGGCGGACACAAACGACGGCACCCTTTCGCCGACAATATCCTCAAGACGCTCGATGCCACGCTCTTGCAGATACGTCTGCATTCCGGAGATGAGATCGTCGATGATACGGTAACCGTACTGCATGACAGCGGTGCACACCTGCACGTTGCGGCAACCGAGCTGCATGAATTCCACCGCATCGCGCCAAGTCTCGATGCCGCCGATGCCGCTGAACTCGATATTCTCGTTTTTCGGAAGCCGGGTGTTGCTGGCCGGATACGACTGGGCAATCTTGACTTTGTCATCGTTGTGCTGCCTGTTCACGACCGGATTCTGCGCCATTTCGAGGATAAACCGCAGGGCGATGGGCTTCACGGCACGCCCCGAGTAGCCTGAAACGGTCCATTTGTCATCAACTTTGGATTCCGGAGACATGGTCACGCTTTTGATGGTGTTGATGGCCGAGACGGCATCGGCGCCGGCGAAGTAGGATGCCAGGAGCGGGTGGTTCATTTGCGTGATGTTGGGCGTCATCTTGGGAATGACGGGGATGCTGACGTGGTGTTTCACGTAGGTGGTGTAGTACGCCACGAGTTCCACATTCTGGCCCACGTCGCTGCCCATGCCCGCAAGGCGCATCTGCGGACACGAGAAGTTCAGCTCCACGGCGTCACAGCCAGACTCCTCGGCCATTTTCGCCAAATCAATCCAATCCTCCTCAAATTCACCCATGATGCTGGCCACGACCACCTTGGACGGATATTGCTGTTTCAGCCGGCGCAGTATCCCGAAATCGACCTCGTAGGGGTTCTCGCTCAGCTGTTCCATATTCCGGAAACCGGTGATTTGCGGGCCCTCCTTGACCGCATCGAAGCGGGGCGACACCTCGTGGATGTCCTGCTTGCAGATGGTCTTGTAGAAGACTCCCGCCCAGCCCATGTCGAAGGCGCGGGCCACCATCTCGTAGTTGGTGCAGATGGCCGACGAGGCGAGAAAGAACGGGTTTTCGCAGGGTATGCCGCAGAAAGTGATGGCGAGACTGGGAGCCTGCCCTTGGGGTTCAACGGCTTCGCGCTTGGCCGCGTTCAACAACTCGCGTATGCGGATCGGCCGGTCGTAGTGGATGCAGGCCTGTTCGGCGCGTTCGAAGTCGGCGTCGGTGCAGCCGTCCAGCCACTTTCCGACATTCTTCGCGTTGTCGAACCGGATCGCGCGGATGGCGCGTGCGGGATCTCCTTTCCCGCAAGCCTTTGTGCAGGGCGCGTCCTCGCATAGCAAACAGCGGGCCGCCTCTTCGTGGACAGGTATTTGGCGCTGATTCATAATGGATATTTGCAAAGGTGTGGTTTCTTCTCGTTCATTTCAGCTTGCAAAAATAACATTTTCAAATTATCGGGGCATCCCCGGAGAAAAATTTCCCCTTCTGACCCCGTGCGCGACGCACCATTCCGCAAGTGCTGCTTCGCTGTTTTTTTGGATCATAGTCAATAGGCTTAAAAACAGACAAATCTGCATAAAAATTGCGCGAATAGTATTGACGGCTTTATCAACAGGAGGTTTCTTGGCTTCAAAGTCGGATTTCCACGTTGTGGAATCCATGCATGTAAATATGTTTAACGGAGCAAAGTATTTTTATTATTTTTGCACTTGAAAAATTATCAAAATTTCAAAGGTGTATGGACAAGAAACATTCTGCCAATGAAGGAGTTCCGCTTCGAGAACGTATTGAGGCGTTGCCAAATGACAGCGTGCTGTTCCGTTCCGATTTCCCAGAGTTTCATCCCGAGTTTGTTGGAGAGACTTTGGCGGAACTAACGCGCGAAGGTGTATTGGTGAAATTAGCCCAGGGCATCTATGCGAAGCCGTCTAAGAGTAGATACGGGATAGTGCTTCCTTCGGTAAATAAAATAGTGAGAGCCATTGCTTATAGAGACAATGCAAAGGTTTTGCCTTCAGGCATGACGGCATTGAATGTGCTGGGACTTTCAACACAAGTACCAATGGATTACACCTATCTAACCACTGGCAGCGAGCGCACCATAAAGCTTACCAATTGCCAAATCAAGCTGAAACGCGGTGTGCCCAAAAATTTCTGCTATGAGACAGGTCTCATCGGCCTGCTGGTACAAGCTTTGAAGGCATTAAAACAAGAAAATGTTGGAGATAATGAATTGCGGGTGATTCGTGAACTCATCACAATGGAACCCGACAAGGATGCTCTGGCAAAGGACGTGGATATGATGCCTGCATGGATGAAACGGATTGTGAAACCGATGCTAAAAACTAAATAGGCTATGAGAAAATTGTGGATAGACAATGATTTGGTTGACCGTCTGGCAATGTTACAGCAAACAGAGATAGATCATCCAGGAATCAATCAGGTGGCAATAGAAAAAGACTGGTGGGTGACCGTAGTGCTAAAGGCTTTGTTCCAAACAGAATGTCGTGAATCGCTACTGTTCAAGGGCGGCACGTCGCTCTACAAAGGATTTCACCTCATCGAACGTTTTTCCGAAGACATTGACCTGTCCATCAGCCATTCTTTCTTTGGAATAGAGCATACCAACAAAAACCAGCGCGACAAGTTGCGCAAGACGGCTCGGAGATATATCCATGAAGTCCTTTCCAAACAACTGGATCTCAACTTGAAGAACATGGGTGTTTCTGGATACAACGTAGAGAATGTGGACCGGTGGCAGGACGACATGGGCGAATGGCATCCGATTGATTCAGACAAAGATCCAACTGTCATTATCCTACAATATCCTTCCGTTTTGGAAGATGAGATCAATTATATTCCGCCACGAGTCAAAATTGAAATCAGTTGTTTGTCTATGGACGAGCCCACGGTAGAACGAGAAGTCCACTCGCTGATTGGCGACAGTTTTTCCGTTGAAGATAATGGAGCTCGGAGCACGATAAAAACAGTTTTGCCCACTCGCACATTTCTGGAAAAGGTACTCCTACTCGCGGAGGAATTCCAAAAAGAGAGGCCAAGAAGTGTACGCATGTCGCGTCATTTATATGATTTGGAGAAATTGATGGACACCCAATATGGTCTTGGCGCTTTGGCGAACCGCACGCTCTATGACGCCATAGTGGAGCATCGCAGGGCATATTATGCTTTGAAGTATGTCAACTACACTCTATTGCAACCCTCCACCATCAACTTTATGATTCCAGAGCAACACAAAGAGGAATGGCAAGCTGACTACACAAATATGAGACGTTTCTTCATTTACGGCCAGTCACTGGATTTTGACATGCTGATGGATCGGATGGCAGAATTGCAGATGAGGGTGAGGAATATGGGATAACATTCTCTGGTCCCCAAAAAAGGTTATCGTCATTTATAGTGCAAGGATAAAATCCATCATCCAAACCGCTCTCCTTGTTCAGATCCAGCAACAACGCGAAAGCGACACGAAAGTCAACGCACCCAAAGCCCGACTTCAACCTCATCTTCAATGGTTTCTTCCACGGCATCATCCAAAAATCCAAAGAAGTCATAACCCGTGAAAGATTCGACAGCGTTCACCGATTGGGCAGTTCCAGCAATGGTTACGGAGTCGGGATTGTTGGGGCAGAGGAAGGCGATGGTGTGGTAGCCATCGTCGTCGGATACCAGAAAAGCCTTGAAGAAGCTGTCGGGAACCGGAATGGCGTGGATACCGAAAGTTTGTAACTGTGACGAGGTAAACACGGGACCGCACACAATCATCACCGAATCGTATCTGACGGCCAACTTTCGAGCCAGATTCTCAATCTGGTGCCAAACGCCGTTGTTCATCTCCTTGTTTTGGGGACAGATGTTGGTAAAGTAGTCGCTCTCTTTCACCGCCTGTTCCGACCATTTCATATCTTGCCATCGTGCCATGTGTCCTCTCACCCACCCCGAGCCGCTGTAATCCTCGTTTGTGGCTTGGGGGAGACTTAGATTCGGGTCTGGCATGAAACAGCGTGGAATTTTGGGGGTATGTTTTGTCTGCTCAACCTGCTCGGCCGTCAAAGTATAAGATACCCAATCGGGTTGGCGGGTTGAGGGGTTGTAGGAGACGGTGAAACCTGTATAATGGATAATGGTTGAGGATTGCTGTTTTTCGTAACGTTTTCCTTGCTGTTGCGTGTCCACTAACGGATGCGGCCGATTAGGAGGCACACAAGTAATGAGTAACGACGTAATCAACAGCAAGCAGAGACTACTTCTTTGGAAGATTGTTAACATATCAATGAATGGTTTCACAATGTTTATATACCTATTGATTGACAATTTGGAGCAGACACAGCACAAACCAACTGTCGAAGCCTTGCAACACCAACCGTTTTGCATCGCCTTCCTTGTGAACCTCAATCCCATCTGTATAGGGAGTGATGCCGATCAGTTTTGCGAAAGGCACTTTGACGGCTTTTGTTGGGGATTGGAAAATCAGATGCTTGTTGGTCACATAAAGTTCCCCTGTCCCCATGTTGTTCATGTAACTATGTTCTACGGGCTTCCCTTTCATTTTACCCGTGCGCAAAGTTACTCCTTTGATTACGCGAACACTGACACCATTGTGACGGCCTACATACTCTTTTTCTATCTTTTCCTGATACAATGTCACATTGTTATATGACCAAAGCAAGGATTCTCCTTTACCCAACACGATAGGCAGCATTGAATGTTGATTTGGTAGATTGCCGGCTTGTATATTGTTTAAGATGCTGTTTTGTGCAATTCTGGTGATGCTTCCGCTCTGATACTTAACTGGCAGATTTTGGACTTGTATATTCAGTGCAGCCATGTACTGGTTCAAAAGATGTTCCTCTTTTCCTGACAATTGACCATCTTTCAAAAAGTTGTCGGCAGCCTTGTTGAGCATATAGTGATAAGTCTCATTAATATCGTCAGGAAGAATGGGAAGTGCGCTGATAACTTTGTGAATACGATCTTGCATTTGGGCAATGTCAATGGCACCAGTGAAATAGTCGGCGATATGTCCCTTAATGATTTTCTGCGACAACCGTGTTATTGCACCTAATTGGTTCGCGTCGGAATAAGACACTTTGAACTGGATCAGGAACTGCGAGACCATTTGCAAGATTGACGCGGAGAACGGTCTGTGCAGCGAATCAGCGTATCGGTCGATAGCCGCTCCCGCAATATTTGCGATATCCTCTCTGTTCAGGTAATGTTCCTTAACCAACTGTTGATATTCTTGGAGAATAGTTGTGACCCCGTTGGGATTTCGGAAATAATCGTCCACAAGCGTACGTAACCGCACAAGCCCCTGGGTATGTTTCGTTTCGCATTCTTTATGACAGTCGGAAAAGAGTCCGACTTTTTGTCCACAGTATTTACAGGTTCTCATAATTTTCAAATAATATTCCTAAAAAGACACCTTCTATAATTGGATAATCACTTTGACAAATTGTTCTTTGATTGATTTAAGATATTTCATCATAACAACTGTAAATCTGCAAGATGTTGCCTTAGTTCTGTTTCTGTTTTTATAAGCACTTGTCTCGGTTTACTCCCAATTCCTGGCCCTACAATCTTTAAATCTTCCAACTGTTCCATAACACGTCCCGCCCTATTATAACCAAGAGACAACTTGCGTTGGACTACAGAAGCGGATCCCGCCTGAGTTTGCACTACGAGTGTAGCAGCTTCTATTATTAATGGATCAAGCTCGTTAGAATTGTATGGCTCAGTAATACTAAATTCATCCATAATGTATGGAACATCGGGCAACTCATACGGCATCAACAAAGGATAAGATGTGGATTGCTTTTTGATGAAATTCATAATTCTATCAGTCTCTTGGACATCCACAAAAGCACATTGTAGATGGGCGACTTCACGTGCACTTTTGAATATCATATCGCCATTCCCTGTTAATTGGTTTGCACCAACAGATTCAAGTATCGTTCTTGAATCAGCAGCAGAAACCATACGAAATGCCATACGAGCCGGGAAATTTGCCTTAATATTGCTGGTAACGACATCGGTAGAGGGTCTTTGCGCAGATATGATTAAATGAATACCTGTTGGCCGAGACAACTGAGCCAAACGTGTCAAGGGTTCTTCAACTTCCTTTTTGGCATTGATTATCATATCAAAATCATCAATAACAACAACAATGTAAGGGAGATACCTGAAGCCCAATGAAAGGGAAAGCTCACGTGAACAGAATTTTTTATTGTATTCCTTAACACTTCTTGTTTGAGATTTTTTTAGCAATTCATATCGCGAATCCATTTCTATGCAAAGAGATTGCAATATACTCGGGACTTGTTTTTTGTCAGTAATGATAGTATTTCCGCTAAATGGAAACTTAGCCAGGTAATAACTTCCCATAGCCGCATAGGAAGAATACTCCAAATCTTTTGGATCTACAATCACAAACTTCATTTCAGAAGGATGTTTCGCATAGAGCAAAGATGTGATAATCGCTTGTATTCCTACTGTCTTTCCTTGACCCGTTGTACCAGCAATCAACAAATGTGGCATTTTTGCCAAATCAAAAACATAAACATCACCTCGGTCCGTTTTCCCTATTCCTACAGGCAATTCGTAAACACTGTTTCTAAATGTATCAGAGGATAGAACCTCCCTAATTGGAACAATGTTTACTCCTTCTTCATCTGCTATATTTGCATAATCTTTATTGAAAAAATCTATTGAAGGGAACACGAAGTGAGATAATTCATTTCGGGGATCGTAAGGCCCGACTTTTAGACTCTCTTTGAATTGGGTGTTATCATGAGTATTCTCATCAATGTTCTGTCTCTCGCTTGACCCAACCGGGTTTGGATTAGTACTCGTGTTCTGCTCAAAGAATTTTTCTTGCTTTGGAATAGTTTTAAGTTGTGACTCAATTTCTGACAGCTGTTGGAGGGTGTCTTTGGCTTTAGAGATTTTCCCCATCATTTGATACGTTTCTGCCAACATTTGATAGCTGTTCTTGTTGTTAGGGTAAGAATGGATCGCTTCTTGGAAATACTCCAAAGCTTGAGTATATTCACCCGAATTAAAGAATTTCAACCCTGTCAGATAATATTCATTTTCACAGGAACTGCAGTCTGCCGCCTGCATCACATCAATGCTCTCCAAAGCGCTCTTGTGATCAGAGATAAACAAATCTTCGTAGTCGTCTATTTCTTCAAGCTTTGATGGTATTTCTTTTTTATTTTTTTTCTTAAATAAATGTCGAAATATCATATCAGTAATCGTTTTCAAACACTAATTAATATGCTTTTAAGATACAATATAGTTAGAATTGTATATTTGGCCAACATTTGATAATGCTTGCCACAAGCTCGGCATCAATTCTGTCGGCATCTTTATTGGTCGGGACAAATACCATGTTAATAAAACGCCCCGTTAGAGTTTTTCCAGTATTATCTATTACGGTACATTCCTCTTTGGGATCTAATTCTGATCCATGAAACGTACCTTCTATTATTATCCCGTTGGATAAAGTAATCGTACACCGCCCGCAAGGCAATGAGTTTTTCAAATATCCCTCTATTTTTGTGCCGCCTGGCAAAAGTATTAGCCCGTTCTCAACAACATCATCGTTAAAATGTGAGATAACAACGGCTCCATTTGAACTTTTCATAATACCCTCACCATACATTGTACCATGTCGCATACAGCCGCTATAAAATGTGCCATCGGGTCGGATGAATGTTCCATACTTATGGGGTTGTTTGTTTTCATCAACGCATCCGTAATAGATTGGCGTGTTGAGAGACGCACCCTTATTGTACAACATATTCTCACCCCCAAAGTTTATGGATAGTTCTCTCATAGCATTTTGATTGTTTGGATTGATAGAGAGTAATCTATGCAAAGTTTTTCTATGTTCCAGTTCTTTTCCAGTGTTCTTATAACACTTGGACAGATACAAGTATGCAGTTTCATTACGGGGACTATTTTCAATTTCCGCCTGAAAAAACTCAATGGCGGTGAGATAATCCTCTTGTTCGTAAAGGCTTAGCCCTTTTTTGAAATATTGATCCTGATTCGTTTTTTCCATGATAACAGATAGTTTTTTCTTTAATACTCTTTTAGAGGTTCATTGGTTTTATTCCCTGAAATTTACATTTAGAAGTGCTGAATAAGCCACAGCACATCTCTTTCACATCACAATCATTGCAGATTGCAAGGAACTTCACTTTCCAATCGGAAATGCTTTGTTTTGCAAACGGCCAGCAATCGTGCGGCAACAGACACAAAGGGATATTGTAGATGGCCACATCCATTCGCCAATCGTCCATTGCCATTACAGCCTCTCGCAATATGGAAGCGTACTCATTGGGTTCCACCCAAATTTTCTCTGCATTTTTAACAGACAAACCAACTCTTTCCATTCCCATAAAAGCGGTCCATGCAACAAACGGCAGATTTTTGAAAATGTATTCAGCCATTCTTGGTAATCTAGTATAGTTGAGTTTATTGACAACCACTCTCAGTTCAATCTCAACACCAGCATCAGCAAGATTGTACAATCCTGTCATCGTCTCATCATAGGCGTGTTTACTGCCTGCTATCAAGTTGTGGTCCCCGGAATAATCCGAGTGGAATGGAATTCCAACAAAAAAGTTCTCTCCCGCAGCTTGACATACTTCTCGTGTAAAAGCAGTATCCTTGAAAGCACGTCCATTGCTCAATAATTGAATGGCAGTTTCTGGCAGGCATTTACGAACTTCTTGCAAAAGAGTAATCAATTTGCCTCCAAGCAAAGTAGGTTCGCCTCCGGTAATACCCAGCACCTTCAATTCTTTTGGGGCTGAATACAACAACTGTATGTTGTGCTCATACAAAGACTCAATATCATCCACCTTACCAGGTGGTTGGCAGCACATCAAACAATGGTTGTTGCATTGAGCTGTTACGAACAAAGCATTGTCGTTAGAGTTGATGTCAAATTCCGTCCTCATAGCAGCCAGCGTTTAAAGATGGGAAGTACTTCTTCTTCACGCTCAATAATCAGCGTAATCAAATACTCAATAATGGCTTTGTTCTTCTTGCAAAGCAAAGAGGTGGGGCGATGCCCGTACATATCGCCCTGAGTGGAATAGTTGCGCACAGGGTCGGCTCCACAATAGTTTCTCAAAGCACAGTCGGAACAACCGGCGAGAGTTTCGTTAGCCCATATTTGTGCTATCCTTTGCACCTTTGGACCAAAAACAATATCTTCGTACCGATCGTGGACACTACCCAATCGGAAGGTGTTGTCGCCGTTTTCGGCCAACATTCGCGACTCATCGGACGCATATACATATCCGTCGTAGTTGTAAACCAACACCGAATTGATGATACCGGCTGGCGATTGAAGATCCACAAACCCTGTGCAGAAAGGCGTCAGCATCTTGCGGAGGACAATCACGGCAAACTCCTCCATAAAGAAGGTTCCCTGTTTGTTTATCTCCAAAATATGCTCGAAAGCGATCTTGTAAAACTCAATGAAACGCTCTGTGTATTGATACCAGTTATGATTGTAGGCAGCCAATCCGTATGGATTCAAAGCACGTAAGAAAAGGCCGTTAAATCCCATTCTCACATATTCATCCACAATCTCTATTGGATAATCCAACGCCATTACCGATGTTGTCTGCAATGGGGAAACCATATCAAAGCCCAAAGCTTCACGAGCTTTCTCTATACCAGCCACCACTTTCTCGTAGCTGTCGGTTTTTCCTCGATTCGTATTATGCAAAAATGACGGACCATCCAGCGAAGTGGAAATCATAACCTGATACTGCTTGCAAATATCCAGCATCTCATCGGTTAGATGGACACAGTTGGTGCAAAGAACATATCGCATCTCGCGATTCTCATTTTCATTGATACGTTCTGCTGTCTCTATACCAAATCGTATCAGCTCTGGATGCAAGCTCGGTTCGCCTCCTTGGAATTCCATTGTCAGCACGGGTGCTGGAGAACGGAACATCAGTTTGACGGCACTCTCCATCGTGTTGAACGACATTGTGCAATGAACACTTTGTTCCGTCCGGCTTGATGCCTGACAATAGACGCAGTTTTGATTGCATTGGAGGGTGACAACAAAAATATGCAGAGCCGTAAAATCATCCAGAAAGCGTTTTTTCTCACGCAGTCGGGAAACATATATATCGAGATTGGCAGGAATCCTGTTCTCGCTAATGAAATAGTTTGCTACAAGGTCTTTGTAGGTATCATCTTCTTCCAACTGATGGCTTACAATCTTATCCACACTACCATCGGGCAACACCAACATGTCGCCAAACTCATTCACCAATACCTCATGATTGGCAATGCGGGTAAAGTCGAATGGAAGAAGATAATATGTTTTCATTGCTCAACCTCCTCATCAAAATCGTCACAATCGGCAAACGCTTTTGCATACAGTATTGTGCGAATATCCTTCGTTTCAGAAGCAATGATTTCACGTGCCTTATAGTCATTCAGCATTTGAAGAAACGCATGTCGGGTTTCCTCCTCGGAAACTGAGCTGTCTCGAGGAGTTATCTCAACCGATTCTTTTGCACCATCTAAAGAACGGTGGCAGTCGTAATCTTTTGACAGCGCGTATATGCTCTTGGTAATGCAAGCGTCAGAATATATTTTTCTATCAATTATGCATTCTATCATTTGTTTTCGTATTTGGTTGAAGATTTAAGTTTGTTGATTGTTATCAAATCAGCACGCCCTGTTACGGTTAATCCAGCGAATGCCTGAAACACACGAACAGCCGTTGCCACATCTTCCGTATAGACGAACTTGTCGTTATCTTTTTTGAACAAATTCGGATTAGGTGGGCATTTCGCTTCATTTAGTAATTGGATTAACATACCCACATCATCCCCAGAACAACCCACATATAAATCGCGCATTCCTAATCGCAGTTGGGTTTTCGATGGAGTCCAATTTGAGAGGACTTTATTGGAGTTAGCATCAAAAATGCCGTTAGTGGCAAGAAACGCATCTTCTTGAAAATATTTCACCGCTTGTTCCACTTGGCTATCAAACAAATAATATCCAGACTGTTTCTTCAAGCCATCAGTTCTCAAGTATTTGCAATTCACCAACTTGTCCACCAATTCATCAACATCAGCTCCATAAAGACCTTTTTTCAATGTCCGATCCCCTAATGAATATGTTTCAAATGTCTTTTTAGGAGTAGAGTACAAACTCGCGGTTCCATTTGTTAAGACTGAACTACTACTTGAAGATCTATAACTGCTACTGCTCGAATAATGAGAACTAGAATAGTGTGAACTCGAATAATGGGAACTATGACCGCTTCTGCTTGATCGATGAGAGCTGTGTGAACGATGAGAACTGTGTGATCGATGGTCATTTACACCATAGAGATTGCCGGAAGGCCCTATTTTAATGACATTATGGTATGTTTTTGTTTTAACAAGCTGATCCACAGTGTTATTCTTATCTTCATCATCCAACAATTTCGGCATTACTATTTCAGCTTTTGCTGTAGTGTTTATCAAAGAATATGCAGCCGAAATTAACAGAGCTTTTATCAATTTTTTTTGATGCCTTTTCATTACTGTTTTTCTTTAATGATGTGTAACCAATAATTATCTTTATCACACAACAAGAGAGTATCTATTTTTGACAGTACAGCTATTGTGCGTTCTCCACGATTACTTGAAATTTCATTTAACAGTTCTACTATATTTTTCTCAATCGCAGCATTAAGAATCGAATCAACTTCGACAAGTCGGGCGTTTTTTGCCTCAGTTTCTTCGTTTGTTAATATCTCATCTGATGGTATGCTGTCCAACATTTTTTTGACCATATAGCAATCACTTGGGGAAGGTAAGGTCTTATTTGATAAATACACTTTACTCTTCTGCACACATTTGTCGCATAAACCAAGGATAAGTTCCAATCGTTTTTGCATTGCTTCTTCTCTATACTGATCAGTAGCCCAAATGCATGTATAATTATCAGCGGCTTGCTGGTAGTAATTCAATGCGGAAAGATAATCATGTTGTTCCGCAGCACTATCTCCCAATGCAATTGAAGATTCAAAGGCTGCCATATAAGGTTTGACTTTATTATATTCATGGTTTGAAACAACTATCACAAAAACAACAAAGCCTATCAAAACAGCCAAAATTATTCTTCGGTTGCGTCTGCGTTTTTGTTTTCGAATTTTATTTTTAATTATCGCATTTTTAGAATCAATATCTTGTTGAACTTTTTTCAAAAAACTATTCTTTTTGATGTCACACCAATTATCATATTTAGAAGAAAGAATCTCATAAGCGTTTCTTATCTTTTCTTCCAACGCAAACAATTCAGCATTAGATTCGGGTGTATAATAGGCTGATTGAAGGCCTGAAGAATCTTCATCTATTGTTATTGAATTGATGAGTAGTTTCAAATAAGCATCCTTTAGCTTGGACAACAAATCGGGATCTTCACTGGTTACATTTATATTCTGCCAAGTTATTGTAATATCGTTGATCAATCCTATTCCATATAAAAGAGCTTCGGATACGGTGTTAACAGACGCGGAATCATGTTGGGTTTTCCTAATAAAACCATCTATAAACTTATCGTTTAGGGTTTTCCAACCAACACTTGGATGAGTTGACCAATAATACACCTTTCTTCCATAGCCCTCATTGAGGATGTCTTTCATAACACTCTTTAAGTTTGAACTTACAATCGGATTCTGAGGATATGCGTTATAATCCAACAAAACACCGTAAAAGGTATCCTCTTTGATAGCTTTTGTCCCTAGATCGAAAATAGCCTGTTTAACAGCAATATGTAATTCGTTTTGTGCCATTTATTCTTGAGTAAACTAGGATTTCGTCATTATGATAATCTCATTAACAACACCGCACCAAGTTATTACTTGTCTTCTTTTATGTGTGCTATCTTTTTATCAATTAACATCTTTTCGTTCCCAAAATGTAATAATTCAGAGAACAAGGAGTCTTTTGTCGGCACTGGTGGATGATCATAAATAATTTGATGCCAGGCTGAAGCAATCTTACTAGCAAGAGTCTTCTGTTTGGTCATCAAGCGTTGCACCTGCCAAGCTGACAATTGAGTTGTCATACCTTCCAATCGCTCATCATACCACCCCGCCACAGACATGTCATCTTGACTACCGCGTTTGCTGAGGACAGGCAACGTTGCTATCAAATCAGCAATGGTGGCATCATATCCATCCTTGGCAAAACCTTTGGCCAATTGGATGTAGAAATTGTACAGGTTTTCTTCCTCGCCAAACGAGTCGTCAATGCCATCGCTGCCCATAAACACTGCGATCGGGAAAGACTCTTTGCCCCCAATGCAATATCGGAACTCTCTTGCGGCATCCGTGTCGCAAATAGAGGTGGTTTTGTTTAGAAAGCATTTGTCATCCCATGGAATCGGTTCGCAGGGGACTCCCTCGTTGTCAATGACCACACATTTTCCGTCGCCTATCTGAAACGCCAACCAAAACTGAGGGGTGAGGAGTGTCGCAATGAGCGTGCAACCATACGTCTTCTCCCACTCATGGTCATCTTTCGGATTTGCTATGAGTTGTTCTGTCTCGGTTAAGGGATTTGCCGTTGCATGTTCCAAGACGGCATTCCGCCACCCTACCACAATAGCTTCCACTAATCGCTGTAGTTCAGGATGATAGGTGTCGCCAATGCCAACCGGTGTGCTCGACAAATCGGCAAACAAGGACGGGGAAATGCCCTCTGCAAACTCCACTAAACATCGGTGAGCCACTTCCACCACAATCTTCGATCCCACATCGCTACGAAAATAACGCTCTCCGCCATGGCCATCACTGACCATAGCGATAGCATATCCTTCCGTTTTGATACTGAACGAAAAGTCTTGGCAGGGTTTGCTCGTTGCTTTGTGGCTTTCACCCTGACAGTGGCTGTTAAAGCACTTAATCCCAATCATCGTAGGAAACGGTTGAAGATGGAGCGGAAGCCACTTCGGCGCCGCCGATATTGTCAACCGCCGACTTCACTTCTGCGATTACTTGTTCCTGCTTGGTTGTATCGCCAGCCGTACTGCTCTTGCTGCCGATCTGTGAGGAAGTAACGGCCACAATACGAATCACTTGCTTCAGGGCTTCAATATTGTGGACAGTGAAAACGGCTTCGTTAGTCCCGGTGAACTGTGCCAACACTTCTTTATCTGCATCTTCTCCAATCGCTACAGCCACCTTGATGGCGGCCTTGAACCAATTGTTGTTTTTCAACACAGCAAGTCCTGATTCAAAATCATCCGTTGGAGCTCCGTCAGAAAGCAATATGATAGCAGGTGCGAAAGAGCCGCTGGCGGATTTCATAAATCCACTTCTGGACAGTTTGCCTGACAATTCTTTGCAAGCAGCACCGAGAGAAGTAAGTGCTGATGCTTGAACATCTTGCCAGACAAACTCATTAGCGGGTTTGGGCTCGTTATAGAGCCAATGGCAGGTGGTGGAGAATTCCAATGCAGCCACTTTGATTTCTGCATCGGGGTTTTCTGCGGAAATTTCCTCCAACATGGGAAGAACATTGACCACGGCGTCATTTACGGCACCAATCTTACTGCCAGCCATACTGCCGGAGGTGTCAATCATGAAGAAAAGCGTCATTGTGCGACGCGGGATTTCTACGGTTTCGTCTAAAAGTGACATGATGGTATGTTTTTACGTTATTATTAAAATTTCTTTTTTCTATATAGTTTCAATGCTACTAATATGCACTTCCTTCAATATTAATCTTTTCAACTTGGGTTATCTCCCCTTTACAACCACATTTTGGACAAGTAACATGACTTTGACCATGGTAACATATAATTGTATGGCAATTATTACAACTATACCAGTGTTTAGATTCACAATAAGGACACCCAGGAAAGTTTGCATCTTCGACGATTCTTCCAGACACCTTGATGCGATCATACCCTTCTCTTTGAGCCTTTTCATAATCGATTTTGAAAGACCACACCATCTTATACAAACCAAATTCCCCCTTATCTACGGTAATCCCATAGGGCTTCTTTGTTTTTTCACACATCGCCAGTGTGACAAACGCAGCTTCGCTTAAAGGTGTAATTTCAGGCATAGTTATCTTGATATTATTTCTCCTTTAGTCGTTTGATTGAAAGAGACTTTGATTCCCTCCTTCACTGGCACACACTCTCCAGGTGCAACTGTTTTCAACTTTCCGCTAGGAGTTTCCGCCGTCCATGTAGTATCCGATGAAAGATTCTTTAAGAGCAATAATCCTGCTTTTGCATCCTTTAACACCAACACATCGGCATTGTTGTCGTGGTCAATATAGAGTTTGGTACCTCCTGTTAGAAAGACATTTCGATTGCCTATTTTAAGCGATAGAGGAACTTCTACATCCTTTCCACAGTTCATACACATGCTCTTGCCCTCTTCGATAAAGGTTTCTCCTTTGCAATGGGGGCAGATAACAAGGCTATCGCGCAGGGTTGCAATCAACTTCTCCCAATTCTGCTCAAGCATACGTTTCTGCGGATTTCGGAGTATTTCTTCGCTAAACTCACGAGTGAACGTGTTCCGCAGAATTGCAGGCAAAACCGGCCAACGGCGAATGACATTTTGATGGATTCCTCGAACAGGGAGGTTGCTTTTGTCGTTGGGGTTATAGATGAATACCGCCTCACTTCCGTAAAACTTCTTCTCGTAAGTATCAGTCATACAAGGACAGGCAACAACCTTTGCACCTTCGAGCGGATGGTTGACATAGAAGAGCATGAAGAGGATGACGGACAACGAATAGCGGTCGCTGTACTTGTCGGGAATGCCACCGGCCACAACTTCGGGTGCCATATAGCGGGCTTTACCCATGATGCCTGACTTCTCGCCCTGGGGCATCACATTGTCATTGTCGCAGATGAGGACGTCTCCTGTTTTCGGATCGATGAAGAAGTTGCCATCGTTCAAGTCCTGATAGCTGTAACCGAAACGGTGGAGCATCATGAAGCCATTGCATATCTTCATAGCAGCGTTCAGCATCGCGTCGAAACTGGCAAACTTGACTTTCGCCATCAAAAAGTTTCCAAACTCGAAATAGTTGCCAGGTCGTAAATCCATAAGGTATCCGAAACTACCTTGTTGACGTTCGGCAAGTGCCTTTGGCCAAAGAAAAGCATCACTCGGTGCTCCATTCAGAATATTGTTGTTGAGATTGTTGTAAAAACAGCTGTCCAGAGCGTTCAGATACCATTTCAACGCCATATCCTTGCCGTTGTAATCCACCAAATAGACAATTCCCTGACCACCGCGTCCAAGTTCTTTCTTGATGGTCACAAAACCGCCGTTCGACAATGTTATTTTCGTTCCTTTGGATAATTCTATCATAAAACGTTATATTACTTGTAACAACAATCAATTATCTTCATTCCCGTCTTTTTTCAGTTGTTTCAACTCGTCCAAATAACTAGCTGTGATAACACCTGATGGCAGTGCAATGATAGCAATGCCAAAGAGGGATGACATCATGCTGACCACTCTTCCAAAATCCGAAACGGGATACACATCGCCGTAACCCACCGTGGTCAAAGAGGTGGTCGCCCAGTACAATGCATCAAAGAATGATTCAAAAACTACAACACCATCTGCATCGGGTTTATTAAGTTCCACATTAAACATGATAAGAGCTGTGGTGAAAATGTAGAAAAGGGCAATCGCCAAAACAGTCAATAAGACATAACGTTCTTTTTTGAAGACGCGAAACAGCATCTGTATCCGAGTGGAATATCGCAAAACTTTGAGCAAGCGAAGCAGTTTCAGCAAGCGTATGGTCCTCAGAATCTTGTACGTCCGCCCAATCAAGTTTAAAGAAGGCAAAATAGACAGCAAATCTATGATTGCCATAAAAGTGAACGGATACGTGGCAAACGCAAAGGCTGGCTTCCTATCTGGATGTCGAAAATCAGCGGTAATCCATCTTGCAAAATAGTCAAAGACGAATGCTGTAACGGATATTCGGTCAAACCAAACGAAAAGTTCCAACTGCGTTTTGAACATCAGAGGTATAAGACTGACAACAATCATGGTAAGCATAAAGCAATCGTATGCTATGCTTGCCGTTGAACGATCTGTGTCTTTCTCAATAATAGAAAACAACCTTTGTCGGTCCATCTTCATCTCAAGGGAACTTTCATTCCCATTTTCACCCTCCGGCGACTCCCGATTCCGGACAAAAAAAATTACTCAACTAAACCACATAAAAAAAGCGCGGGAATCTGAGTTCATCGCTCATCCCGCTTGTGAGGCCTTCGCATTGCCTTGTACCCGAGGATAAGCAATGCCGAAGCCCACGCTGTATGCATATACGAGAATATACACAACCATGGACATTGGCCATTGCCTTACCGTGCGGATACAAGATGAAAGTTGCGAAGTTCCACAAGCCGCAGATAAGACGTTGACTCAACGCCTTTTATGTCTGTCTCCCACCCGCAAACCCGTCAACGGGCCACGGAAGATTGACGATGCAAAAGTACAAAAATAACATATCACATCGTGAAAAAAGCTTAATGTTTTTTGATGTGGTTATTTAAGCATAGACTTATTGCCCGATCTCCTCAAAAATAAAACCCAAATAATCAAATAGACTTTTTGTCAAAGAAAAATGATAAGTCACGGTTATTTTGTGGCCCTAAAGAGAGAAAACGCGGTTGAACAGTTTCGTTTTAGTTGATTTATTGCATTTGTAATGCTAATATACTAGCATGTTGCTGTTGTAAACAGGCATATCGGGCGGACGTGTGCCTAGTTGATCTTTTTGGAGAAGAACTTGTTGAGTGCTTCGAAAATTTAATTATTTTTGCGGCCATGATTGGTGTTGATATGAGATAGTATGTGTTGAACCTAAAGATCTAACAACAATCATTTTGCAAAAAGAATATCAGAAAAGCTGCCAAACGCCCGAATATTAATAACTTTCTAAATGTCAATAAGATAAAGAAAATTTGAAAATTTTATCACGTGCTCAAATTACAGACTATTAAGATGATAATAGATTTTTTAACAGCAGGAAGTGGCGATAGCATATGGATTAGTCATAACAAAAGAAATGTTGTGATAGATGGCGGGAAAAGTATATCTACCATAAAGGCTCGATATGACCAAATGCCCGCGGATGAGCACATTGACTTACTGGTTGTAACTCATATAGATTCTGACCATATAGCAGGGGTAATTGAATTGGTTAAGCACATGAAAGAAAAAGGAGAGTTGAATAGGCTAGAACAAGTATGGTTCAATTTTCCCAAAAAAGAAGAAACTGGTGAATATTCTGTAACCGAAGGAAACACTTTGTCAACAAATCTCTGCAACATTGAAGGATTGTATTGGAACAACAACACATCCCTATTGTTAGGCAAACCTGTGAATATTGGGGGTATCAAGCTCCATGTTTTAGCTCCTGACCACGATGTTGCCAATGAATATAAAACTAAAGCACCTGCTGAACTGGGTTTTGAGAATGCGGATTGGGATGTTGAATTAAAAACTTTGGTTGAGAGTGTGGATGATGACGATTTAGATGAAGGTGGTCCCAATAGCCAGTCGACAGTCATTTTGGTTGAGTGTGGAGATAAAAAAGTCTTACTGCCTGGAGATTGTACCCCAAACGAACTACACAATGTTCTTCAATCATATAATAGCATCAATGGAACTCCGCTGAAGTTAGATTTGATGAAACTGCCACATCATGGGAGTTATAGAAATCTCACAAAAGAGATATTGGCTGAAGTGGAGTGTTCGAACTTTGTGATTTCGACAAACGTGAACAAAAAATATTGTTTTCCAAACAAAGGTACAATTGCCAAGCTAATATGCTACAGGCGTAATGCAGAGGAAAAAATCAATATCTATTTCAATTATAAGGAAACCCTTGAGATTCTTGGAATAACGAAAGAAGAGCAGGAAAAGTACAACATAAAACTCTACAACCGTCATGAGTTCACTTTATGATATACGTCGTAACTGTGTCAGGATTAAAGCTGACATAAAAGGAACTGGTATTGCTTTCCGGGGGAGCGGTGTGCTATATCCATTAGGCACAGATACAGGCTACGACTATGTCCTAACGGCACAGCATATCCTAAAAGATGCTAAGAATAAGAATCTGATTTCACAACTTAATAAAATCACGGCTATAGAGATTGAAATATCAGAGGGCGGTTCTTTTGCTACATATAAAACGATTGCAAAAGAAGACGTTTGGGAGTCATTATTGCCTATAGGCGAAGATTTTCTCATCATAAAGATAGACAAGGGAGAAAAGCAGTTTGAGACTTTCCAACTGGCTGATGACCTTATTGAAGAAAAGCCCATGCATCTTTATGGTATTTCTGGTGATGCACAAGATGTGATTACCAGACTGGACTGTAAGTGTGTGGACAAGAATGTGGAAATGGTAAATGTCACCTCGCCTGTTGACAATATGGATAGTCTTCGTGGTATGTCAGGTGGCGGTTTGTTTGCCATGAATCAACCCTTGATGTATGGTGTGCTTTGGAAATATGCTGCTACAGATGGAGAGTTCCATAACGTTAGGATTTCGCAAACATTAGAGGATCTGATAAGTGAGCAACTGACAGCACGGGGATGGGCAAATATTAATTTCATAAACATTGCGGAGTGTAAACATGCCATGTGCGATGTTTACAAAAAGGTATTTCATGATATTAATGATACGATTTTGGTGAACCGTAGGGATACTACATTTCCTTTGGAAGCCAGATTCGTAATGCCTGACTTTATTGATGAAGTGCAAAGCTTGAATACTAAGGACTCTGAAACACTTGAGGATAAATCTGAAGATTTTGATATGACAGTTAACTATCTGAAAGGTGATAATGTTCAAGAATTTGGTAAGCAGTATTTGAAAGAGTTTTATAGCCAACTAAACAAGACAAGTGATAGGGAAATAAGACTTCCCGCCTCATCTATATTGACCCCTGATAGGAATATCTTGCTCATTGTTGGAGGCCCAGGCGCTGGAAAGTCTACGGTTCTAAAATTTCTTACGCTGAAGTTGTTAAAGGGACAGATGGATGCTTATGAAGGTTATCTACCTGTATGGATGCCTTTTGCATATATGGCAAGATACTCTGACCGTGAAATAAAGAATATTATACAGGTATGGCTTGAAGAATACAAACTTTGGGAAAAATACAGCTACTATCTGGAGTATGCTTTCGAGCAAAAAAAGATTCTCCTGATAGCTGACGGAATAGATGAATGGGGTGATGAGCCTTTGCAGGCAGACCAGATTATCAGAAAAGTGAAAGCAGAAACGGAGGCAGGGAACATGCTTGCTATTTTCTCAAGCCGTGAATATGGCATTGCAAACATTAACTCTCCTTTCAGCACGGACGACACCTATACTATTGCTCCCCTATCAGCCTCACAGCAGGATATGCTGATAAAGAATTGTTTGGAACATTACAATGGCCTGATAAGCGACATAAAGCGACAGACCGCTTTCCTATCTACGAAGTTGAGGTTGTTACAGAATGTGGACCGCATGAAAGAAAATCCAATGCTTTTGACAATCCTCATTGGTCAGTATTTACAGGGTAACGAACTGCCTCACAATAATATAGCTGCAATGGACTGCATCGTGGAACAATTATTTGTAAAGCACCAACAATCTCGTAAATATCAGGCTTTCGATTATTCCAAGTCCTTTGACTTCACGAGCAATAAGATGTTGTTAGGCGTTCTATCGAAGGAAATGTTTGATTATTATAATGATGGAATCATGGATAGGACGCAGGCAGAAATACTGCTCAACCAATATCTTAATAGTCAGACAACTGGGCAGGAGTTGAACAATGCTCATATTGTGGATGATTTGTTTAGCCACGATACGCATCAACTTGGCGTTATTGAAGAAAGAACTGGATCCAGAATTTCTTTCATCAACCGACAGTTACAGGAATTCATGACGGCCAAATACCTTTCATTAGATGAAGGAAAGTCTAAAGCATTCATACAGGAGCAGGCCGCTAAAACAGGAATGCATCAGGTAGTGCTGTTTCTTTTTGAGATGATGCCTGCTTCCGCTTTTGTGGGACTATACCAAGTCTTAAAATCAGTAACAACTAATGACTACAGGGATTATTATCTGTATAAGCTAAGGCTGGAAATTTTGGTAAGGTCAATTAAGGCCCCCAAGCAGTTCCTTCTTGAAGAAATAGAGGAATATATTCAGAAAATCGAGTGGTCTTTTGATTATGACACCAAACACGATTTGCTGGAAATACTTCTTGATGGCTTGTATAATAAAGCGTTGGCGGATCGAGTGGTGGATTTCATCTCAATATATATACCTTCCACCTCCGTGTATCACGATATTCGGTTATACGGACTGTTGAATGTTTTAGGGTTGACTGAATTGGAACGACAGTTTGTTGTCCTAACCATTATCAACGGCGAAGTAAGCAACAAGATTCTCGCCTCAAAGGTGATAAGGAAGCATATCGCTGGTGATGAGAAACTGCTGGAGTTAGTGAATGGTTATATAACTCCATCTACTATCCCTGAAGTTGTGGCTTTTTTCATCAGAAGCGTCATTGTTGAAGGGATTGACATGGACAAGGAAGAAGAGTTGGTTAGGAAGGTAGTGGCGGGTGACATCTATACTCAGTTCTACCAGATGGAGTTTTCATTATTTAAAGGAGAAAGAATTGAAGAAGGAGACTGTTTGGAACTGGTGTCAAAGTTGTCATATACACTAAACGATGAGGCTATCAGGGTGCTGCTAAAGTATTATAAAGAAAGTGAGGAAATCAAGAAGATAGCACTAAAATCCGTTTCTGCTCAATTTAGAGAACAAAACAATATAGGCAGGAATATTGCTTGGCAGTACCTGCTAACCTGTTGGTTGAATGATCCTGACGTTATCAAGGCAATAGAGAAAGAGCTTAAAGAGACATATCCTTTCAATCACGGAAATGGCCATGAATTATGGGGAATTATTCAAAGACAGGAGATTTCACCAGAATTGCGACAAGTGATAACCGACTGGGCAGTGAATAGAGGTAAGCAGAAATCAATCTGGGGCATAGATTCCGCCATTGTGAACACTATTGTTGATGACCCCCGCATTAAGGCAAAACTTCTTGAGGCATTAGATGGAATGACAAGCTTTCAACATATCGTAGTTCACCCTCTGATTAAAAACTGGGGGCATGACACAGATGTTATAGAACGACTCCAAAGATGCTTGGACGATGATTCGTTAGAGAATTCATCATGGATTGCCGGTTATGCTTATGATATATACCAAGGAGATGATGAGCGTACAAAGGAATATCTTGACAGGTGTATCAATGACGCAAATGAAAGTTTAATGAAAGACCGTGCGGTTTCTGTATATATAAGTCATTATAAAGAAGAGTTTGCTGAAAAACACCTACAACGGATTCTAAACGGCGAAATCGCAATGAGTGACCTCTTATTTGGTTCCAAGTGGAATATATTAGATGCTATCATAGAAAACTATTCGGAACGCCAGGAAGTGAAGGATTTCCTACAGCAGAATTACTCAGATGACTATAGATTCGCAGGGCAAATAATTGCGAAATATCATGGTTCTGAGTTAGCCTCTAAAATGTTAAGGAAATGGTATCACTTGGATACACGATTAAGATTAATGATGATTCACAAGATTTCCAACCTGTCGAATATTGATGAACGTATTGAGGGCTTATTGCATTTGTTCCAACAGGAAGGTAACGCATACGTACTTTGTGACATGGTTTTATGTCTGGCAAGTCATTTGAAAAGAAAGGGTAGAGATGCTGACGTATTCAGAGTGACGGAGGAGGTGTTCAAGACAACTCAGGTAACAACAGAATATACGTATAAGATGCGATTCTGCATTTACTTGATGTACCATAAGTTGGATGAATATGTTCAACTGAATTTACGTACAGGAGGAAGAGACTACGAGTTTAACCATTTTAATCTTTTCAACAATGACAGTCCGTATGTTGAGAAAACTATTGCAGATGAGGCTGATTATCTGCTGGCAGATGATATGGCAAACCTTAAGAAAATTGTCAAAGAAGAAAAGAATATTTATACGTATATGGTTTTCTTTTCCAAATATATCAATCCAGCTTCAAAAGCGGCAAATTGCATCGTAAAATATCTTAATGAAAACAAGGACAAAATAAATGATGCCAATATATTGTTGTTCTTAAAAAAAGTGGGTAACCAGAAGCCATTGTTGAAAGAATTGGTAATAGCCAATATAGACAATACTGAAAACGAAATGTCTGCAACTGTGGCTCAAATCATAGCATCTGATTTTAATAAAGACGAAGACATCAAACATCTGTTGAATCTGGATGAGTGGAAATGGTATGTTAATTCCATAAACCGCATTTCGCTCAACTGCTCTCTTAACTCGAATGTTGGGAAGTTAAAAGAGCTATTTTGTGAGTACAAAGAACATCAATACGATTTGCCCAACTGTTATGCTACATACAACTTCATATTCTCTATGATGGATGAGAGCAAGGTGGTCGAGAATCTAAAATACTACTTAACTGAACTACAAGACACCTACGTCTATCGGATGATTGTGACACCATTGACGGTGAGGTTGAAGCGTAATAAGGCGGTTGCAGATAAACTATATGATGAACTGCTGCAGACAGGTGATCCTCGTTTGACCATTGGATATTATTCAATTCTTTCTTCTGCCGGGGTGAAATCAGCGGAATTGAGAGAGTGGCGCCTTCAACAGCATGAGCATCTACATGAATACGGTCATGATATAGTGAGAAATAGAGAAAGAAAATTGATTACAACGATACAATAGCATTGCCTTATATTGACCTTTTGTTGCCAGAAATAGCTTGTGCATTTACTGCAATCCAACCCCTCAAAATCCTACCGTTTAGTGCAGTTTAGAAAATTAAAAATTTACCGTTTAGTGCAATTATAAATTGTAATTCGTTGAAAAAGTGTATTTTTGCGGCGGATTAAAATATTGCGGATATGAATGAATTGGAAAGAGTGTTGCGCGACCAACGGGAGGAACTGGAAAGCACCGATTTCAGCCAGTTTGTCACCCGGAGGGAAGAGTCACAATTGGAACTGGACAGCCCTGTGGCTCAAATCGTTATAGGGGTACGGCGTTGCGGAAAGTCAACCTTATGCCAGAAAGTGCTTAAAGAGAGCGGCGTGTCTTTTGCCTACGCCAACTTCGATGATGCCGTGTTGGCTTCCCTGAAAGCCACCGAGATGAACCTCCTGATGGAGAACCTTTATCGGATCTATGGAGAGTTCGACTATCTCTTCCTCGATGAGGTGCAGAATATTGACCAATGGCCGTTGTTTGTCAACCGACTGTTACGGCAGAAGTTACATCTGATTCTGACAGGAAGCAACGCCAATCTGCTGAGCGACGACTTGAGCTCCCATATTACCGGACGCTACAACGAAATTCGTCTCTTCCCTTTCTCATACGAAGACTATTGTGTAGCGAAAAGTGTTGATACCCAAGGGCTGACCACCAAGGCGGAGGGCTTGCGGCAACATGCTCTCGACAACTATCTGATGTCGGGGGGACTGCCCGAAACCTTTAACATGAGGAATCAAAGCAAATATGTTCGCTCCCTGCTTGATGCCATCATCAACAAGGACATCTGCAAGAGGTATAAAATTCGTTACAAGAAGACGTTGCAACAAATCGCCAACGGACTCCTTGACCGTTTTTGCCAAGAGGTGAACTATCAGGATATTCAGGAGATCTACCGGCTGAAATCAATTCACACGGCCAAGAATTACGTCAACTATATCGAAAAATCCTACCTCGTGCGTCTGGTTCCGCGCTATTCGTTCAAGAGCATTGAGCGGCAGAACCACCGTAAGGTCTATGCCATCGATACGGCATTCGTCACGGATCACTCCGATGTCCTCCAAACCGACAGCTGGGGGTGGCGTTTGGAGAATGTGGTGTGCGTGGAGCTGCTCCGTCGCATGGAATATGTCACGCAAGAGTTGTTCTATCTGCGGGAGAACCGCAGTTATGAGGTGGATTTCGCCGTTGTGGACCAGGGACACGTCACAGAATTGGTGCAAGTGACCTACGATTTCAGTAATCCCTCAACAAAACTCTACAACCGTGAAGTCGGGGGCCTTCTGAAAGGTGCCGCCGCTACACGGTGCCATAATCTCACCCTCGTCATGATGCAAGGAGAACAGCGTGATATTCAAGTGGGAGAATATACTGTGCGCTGTGTACTGGTTACCGATTGGCTACTGAAACGTTAAGATATGAGCGATATGAGCTACCCCCCCAGCGCAGTGCGCAACGCAACCCACGCGACCCGCAAGAGCAAGGACAACCGACCAACCGTGACACCCGCAAGCGCAAGCGGAGACGAACAGCAAATGCACCTTTCCGTTTGGCAACCCTCCCCTACCGGAAACAACACGCATATCCGAAAACCTCCGCTCTAACGTTAAAGCGATGCCTTGTCCGGCAAAACGGAACCTCCGATCCGCAAGGGCCCAAAACCAGCGAAATTCCGACCCTATTTCTTAACAATCAACAAAACAAATTGTAAATAAAAATTGCAACCATCTGGCTTTCAACGTCAACAAAAATAACGCAAATCCACTGACAAACAGCATTTTTTTTGTATCTTTGCAACGTGAATTATGTAACCTCAAAACAAAAAAAAGACCCTTTATGGAAGAAAACAAATTTTTGGCACAAAACGGCGAAATCATCCTCTACCAACCCGACAGCAGCATCCGGCTGGAGGTGCGGATGGAGGAGGAGACGGTGTGGCTCACGCAGGCGCAGATGGCGATGTTGTTCGGAACACAAAGATCGGCTATCACAAAGCATCTGAACAACATTTACAATAGTGGTGAGATCGAGAGAGAAACCACATGTTCCATTTTGGAACATGTGGGTCAAAATGGAACAAGGCTCTATCATACAACGTATTACAATCTTGACGCAATATTATCTGTCGGGTATCGCGTCAACAGCAAGAATGCCACTATCTTTAGGCGATGGGCCACAAAAACACTAAAAGAGTATCTTTTACGCGGATATAGCATCAATCAGCATTTTAGACAAGTGGAACAACGGATTGACAGACAGCTTCAAGAACACTCCGAGCAAATCCACTCTCTTCAAGACAAGGTTGATTTCTTCGTGCGCACCGCCCTGCCGCCTGTCGAGGGCATCTTCTACGACGGCCAGATTTTCGACGCATACGCCTTCGCGGCGGACCTGATCCGGTCGGCGCGGAAACGGATTGTGCTCATCGACAATTATGTGGACGATTCGGCATTGCTGGCACTGGCGAAACGGGAAAAGGGCGTGGCGGCGGAGATTGTCACGAAACACGTTCCGGAGACGCTGAAGCTTGACCTCAAACGGCACAACCGGCAATACCCGCCCGTCAGAGTTCGGGAATGTAACCGATACCACGACCGCTTCCTCATCATCGACGACACTGTCTATCACCTCGGTGCGTCACTCAAAGACTTGGGCAAAAAGCTGTTCGCGTTCAGCAGGATGGAAATAAAGGCAGAGGAGGTGTTGTCATAGGGCGAAAGGCACAGTCCTCTTCCGGCCAAACGAAACCTCAAACTCGCAAGGGCGAGAAGCGACAAAAGACCACCAACTCCGAGACGCACTTGGCTCCTGCACGGCCATACGAGAGCAGCGACCCGGGGCGATGATCCCGCGATAAACATGCCTCATCATCTAACGATTGGCTCGTCGAATTGTTAAACGGCAACACAATCATCTGCCACACAAGAGTAACCGAAATCTCACAAAACTCTCTCCGACAAAGAGGCCTTGGATTTATGACGGTGAGGGAGTTGAATGACGGACAACCCTACGGAAAAGGCGAGGTAGTAGATAACACGGTATTTCTGCTAAGACAGCGGATTCTGCGTTTAGTGCAACCCATCCCCTCAAAAACCTGCCGTTAAGTGCAGTACAGACTATTTTGCAATATTTCTTCCTAATCAACGCCATCCGCACAAGCCAGACGGCAGAAAGGGAAAAAAATGTATCTTCGCAGCGTCATTCAAAACCCCAACATCATGAACCCGGGAAAGAACAGATGCGAGTACCTGAAGGCGGTGCGGCGTCGGATTGCCACGGAGAACGGCATCCCGTTGGAGCAGCACGAGTGCACCTTCAAGGGCGAGTGTTCTGGCACGTGCCCCTTCTGCGAGGCGGAGATGCGCTACCTCGAAAAGGAGCTCCGCCGGCGCAAGGCCCTCGGCAAGGCGGTGACCGTGGCCGGCATCGCGCTGTCGTCGGTGATGCTGTTCCCTGCCTGCGGACCGAAGAACACGCTCCAAGGCGAGCCCGAACTCCCGCCCGAGCCGGACACCACGCTGACTGTCGCCGACACGGTGCCGACAGACACGATAGCGGAGCTGGTCCCCCCGCCTCCGCCCTCGCCCAATTTCCCCGATGAAATAGTTTGCGGGGAGATAATCCTCTATAGCGATTTAGGGTTTCCGCCCGAGTACGGCACTCCGCAACAATGGTTCAATAACCAGCTGCAGGATTCGGGTTTGCAGGCCAAAATCAAGGAATATGTCCACGATGCCGTTTCGTTGAAATACTCAACCGACGACAAGGGATTCGTGGAATCTGTGAGTGTTTACGGTTTGCCTACGGATTCCGTCGGCAAGGAAATCAAGGAGGAACTGAAAGCCATCCTGTTCAACATGCCCCAGTGGGACACCGCCAAAACAGTATCGCCACTCCACCGATTCAAATTGTAACCTTCAGATTCAGAATTATAAGTTGTCTTGGTTGTCGTCAATTGGAAGACGACGGGGACAAAAATGCCCTGCTGGAACACGACCACAAAAGGAAAACAAATTCCGAAATCCAGAAGTTCGTTACAATTTCCGAAATTTTTGTATCTTTGCGGCCTAAAACAACAGCGATGAGAATAATATCTAAAAAGACACTCGTCAAGTACTATACAGCCCATCCGCAGTCGAAATTAATGCTCGAGGACTGGTATGAAAAAACTAAAAAAGCTGACTGGAAAAACTTTGCAGACATTCGTGCAACGTTCAATGCTGTATCAAGCGTCGGAAACCAACGATATGTTTTCAACATAAAAGGGAATGACTATCGACTTGTGGTAATTATCAAATTCCATCCCAGTCACGTTCTGATCCGTTTTGTTGGAACTCATGCCGAATATGACAGAATCGCAAATATAACAAGTATATAGGTATGGCACAAATAAAAAATGAAGCGGCATATAACGCAGCATTGAATAGAATTGAGGAACTGGAGGATTTGGTGGATGACAACACCCCAGAAACAGATCCGCTATATCTTGAATTGGACATGCTCGTGGATATGGTAGAGGAATACGAGGACATCCACTACCCTATCGGCACCCCCTCCCTCATTGACACCATCCGGCTGCGCATGTACGAGATGGGGCTCAACCAGCAGAAGGTGGCCGCCCTGCTCGGCATCAGTGCGCCCCGCATGAGCGAGATCATGAACGGCAAGACCGAACCCTCTCTCGCCCTCGCCCGCACCATGTGCCAAAAGCTCAACATCGAACCGGAAATCGCCCTCGGATTATAGACTTAAGACAACTTCTATAACCTATAACCTATAACCATTAACCATTAAATGTCAAACAACGAAGTCAAGAAACTGGCCGGACAGACGGCCATATACGGCGGCACCACCGTGCTCAGCAGGCTGCTCAACTACCTGCTCGTGCCGCTCCACACCTACCTCTTCAGCAACGCCGCCGACTACGGCGTGGTGGGCGAGCTCTACGCCTGGACGAGCCTCTTCATCGTGATCCTCACCTACGGCATGGAGACCGCCTTCTTCCGGTTCTCGCAGGACGAGGGCGTCAAGGACCGCGTCTATAGCACCGTGGTGGGGTCGCTGCTCGTCACCTCCACCCTCTTCATCGTGCTCTGCTCGGCCTTCGCGCAGCCCATCGCCGACTGGCTCCGCTACCCCGCCCACCCCGAGTACGTGCGCTGGTTCTCCGTCATCATCGGCGTGGATGCGCTCACCTCCATCTTCTTCGCCCACCTGCGCTTCCTCAACAAGGCCCTGCGCTTCGCGGCGGTGAAGCTCACCAACATCCTCGTCAACGTGCTCCTCAACCTCTTCTTCCTGCTGCTCTGCCCGTGGCTGCTCACCAAGAACCCCGACTCGGCCTTCGTCAACGCCATCTACAACCCGGAAATCGGGGTCGGCTACATCTTCATCGCCAACCTCGTGGCCAGCGTCGTCACCCTGCTGATGCTCTTCCCGGGCATCCTCAGGCAGAAGTTCGTCTTCGACTGGCAGCTCTGGAAGAAGATGTTCCGCTACGCCTTCCCGCTGCTGATCTTCGGCTTGGCCGGCATCGTCAACGAGACCATGGACCGCGTGCTCATCAAACGGCTGTCGCTCGCCACCGAGCCGCAAGCCTCCGTGGGCATCTACAGCGCCTGCTACAAGATTTCCATCCTGATGACCATCGTCATCCAGGCCTTCAAATACGCCGCCGAGCCCTTCTTCTTCCGCAAGGCCAAAGACAAGGACGCCAAAGAGACCTACGCGGAGGTGATGACCCTCTTCGTGCTGGTCTGCTCCGTCATCTTCACCGGCATCATGCTCTATATGGACATCGTGCAGTATTTCGTGGGCGAGACCTACCGCGTGGGCCTGCCCATCGTGCCCATCCTGCTGATGGCCAACCTCTTCCTCGGCATCTTCTACAACCTGTCCATCTGGTACAAGCTCACCGGACAGACCAAGTTCGGAGCCTACATCGCCATTTTCGGCGCCGTCATCACATTGGTCCTCAACTGGTTGCTGATTCCGCGTTTCGACTACATGGGCGCGGCCTGGACCACCTTCGCCTGCTACCTCTCCATGATGGTGGTCTCCTACCTTCTCGGGCAGAAGTACTACCATGTGGATTACGACCTCAAGCGCATCCTCTTCTACCTGCTCTTCGCCGTGGCGGTCTATGGGCTGAGCGTCGGCGTCAACCGTTGGCTCGGCATCGAAAGCGTGGGTGCCCGCCTGGCGGTCAACACGGTGATTTTGGTCGGGTATTTGGGCGTTTTGGCGTGGATGAACCGGGAAGAGATCAGGAAATTCAGAATGTAAAATGATGAATATGTAACTATGAAGAGCCCCAATCCGAAAAACAGAACTGCGAAAGTGCTATCGTTTGTCTCTGCCTCTTTGTGGGCGGTTTTTATCTTGTCGGGCGAACAAAAAACGGGACCCCAAATGGGATCCCGTCTTCCTTAGGCTGAATCGGTCTTCCGTCTATCGCAGACGGTCGGCGGAGCGCACCAGCTCCTCATCCTTCTTGATGAAACGGTTCGCCAAGAACAGGCACACCGCCTCCACCACAATCATGATGATCAAAGGCACCATGTTGAAAGTGAACGTGTAACCCTCGGTCTTCCCGTTGAAGAACTTCTTGAACACGATGTCGGGGCACACCCACAGCATCAGCATCAGCGTGATGAGAAAGACAATCATCGTTAGCGAGACGAGCTGCATCTGCTTCACACGGTTCTTGTACATGAAGATGGAAATTCCAGCCAAGCCGGCAGTGAGGAAAAGGCAGAAAGCGACATAATAGAGCCGCAGAACGGAATTCGCGCCATCCGGCACCATCTCCTTCAGGGAAATAGAGTTATAGACATAACGGGCCAGATCCGTGTCAACATAACCCAACGGAATGAAAATCAAAACGATGGGAATGATGACGGCAATCAGCAAGAAAATGGATTGTACTCTTTGAATCATAGTGTTAAAGTTTTACTGAAATGTTTTATTTAAGGTTATGGCGGGCAATTTATTCCCCTTGCCAGAGCCATTGGCGGCATTGATGTACGGCGTGAATTTCACCTTCACGTTCGATTCGGTGCCGTTGCCGTAGTCCATCAGATTGCGGGCCAAATTGACGACATTCTTCGCGTCGCCGTTCTTGAAGATGTTGTAAAGGTCCATGCTCAACGGAACACGCACCAGCGTGGTCGCCTGCGGGTTGATGAGCGTCGTCTGGCTGGAGTTGCTGCCCGTGGCAATGGAGGATCCCTCCAAGAAGAGCTCGTAGTCGTAGGCACAGAGCTTCGCAGGGTTGGCCGTCTCATTCTTGGCATTCACATTGACGTTGCAGCCGACCTTGAAATCCTTGTTCTTGATGGCCTGCACCGCCTTCTGCAAATCCGACCACTGCAAGTCACTGACATTCTTGATGTTGCTCAGGTTTATCCCTGCCCAGGTGATGTCACTGATATTCGCCAAACTGAACTTGCAGTTGATCAGATTGATCAGCTGCGCCAGTCCGCACCCGCCCGCGAAGAGAAGCGTGGCGGAGATGAGGACGATGGTTAGGGTTTTCTTTAGTATCTTCATATTCTTTGGTTTATTGTCCCAGTGGGCTTGGATTATGTCCCAAAGGGTATGGATTATGTTCCCGGGCTTGCTGCGCTCACCCTGGGTTGAAACGCGTCGGGCATGCAGACCTCCTGGAATATTCATGCATTAGGAAATCACACAACCGTCTTGCAGCACGATCTTGCGGTCTGACAGCTGCGCCAGCTCCTCGTTGTGCGTGACGATGATAAAGGTCTGCTTGAAAGTGTCGCGGAGGACGAAGAAAAGGTCGTGGAGCTTGCGGGCGTTCTCGGTGTCGAGATTGCCGGAGGGCTCGTCGGCGAGGATGAGTTCCGGATTGTTCATGAGGGCCCGGGCCACGGAGACGCGCTGCTGCTCCCCACCGGACAATTGGGCGGGCTTATGCCCTACTCTTTCGCCAAGTTTCAGGAAATCAAGCAGTTCGTTTGCTCTTCCGAAAGCCTCCTTCCGGTTCTTCCCTGCAATGAGCGCGGGCATCGCCACGTTCTCCAACGCAGTGAATTCGGGCAAAAGATGGTGGAACTGATAGACAAAGCCGATGTGCCGGTTGCGAAATTCCGCCAACTTGTCGTCATTCAGCTGACTCAGGTTCACGCCGTCGATGACCACCTCGCCCCTGTCGGGCCGGTCCAACGTGCCGACAATGTGCAACAGCGTTGATTTCCCAGCCCCGGACGGGCCTACGATCGTCACCACTTTGCTGCGCTCAATCGTCAGCGAAACCTTTTTCAGGACCTGAAGACTGCCGTAGGATTTCTCGATTTCTTTGACCTCGATCATTAATCTAATCGCATCTACACAATTGTAGAGACGCAAAATTTTGCGTCTCTACAACGGGGGATTTATCGTGATTATTTCTTCTCGATTTCAGATGCCAGACGAGAGGTCAACAGCGGCACGATTTTGTTCAGGTCGCCCACGATGCCAAGGTCGGAAACCGAAAAGATGGGGGCGAACTTGTCCTTGTTGACGGCAATGATGAAGTCGGACTCCTCCATGCCGGCCAGATGCTGGATGGCACCGGAGATACCGAGGGCGAAATAGAGGTCGGGGCGCACAGTCTTGCCGGTTTGTCCCACCTGACGATCATGATCGACGATGCCGGCATCCACCATGGCACGGGAGGAGGAGACCTCCGCGTTCGGGAACACGTCGGCGAGGGCCTGCAGCTTCTCGAAGCCTTCTTTGCAACCGACACCGCGGCCGCCGGAAACCAGCACCTTCGCGTCAGTGATATCGACTTTGCCCTTGTCAACCTTCACGTTCTCGACCAGACGGACGAGGAACTTGCTCTTGTCGAACTCCGGCTTGAAGGTGATGACGTTGCCCTTGCGGTTAGCGTCGCGCTCCATTTTCTGCATCACGCCGGGACGCACGGTGGACATCTGCGGGCGGTGCTCCGTGCACATAATCGTGGCCATCAGGTTGCCGCCGAAAGCGGGACGGGTCATCATCAGCTCACCCTCCTCGGAAATCTCCAAACGGGTGCAGTCGGCGGTGAGGCCTGTGGTAAGACGGGCGGCCAGGCGCGGACCGAGGTCACGGCCGATGGTCGTGGCACCGATCATCAGGATGCTCGGTTTGAACTTGTTCACCACTTGGCAGATAGTCTGGGCGTATTGTTCTGTCAGATAATCTTTTAACTCGGGTTCGTCAATGCAGATGACTTCGTCTGCACCATGCTCGATGAGCATCTGGGCGTGTTTGGTGATGTTGTGTCCGGGAAGGACGGCCACCACCTTTTCTTTCAGCACACCGGCCAGCTCGTGAGCCTTGCCGAGCAACTCCAATGCAACAGATTGGATGACACCATCGCGTTGTTCTGCGAATACAAATACGTTTTTATAATCGGTTTTTTCCATTTTTCTGTTGATTTTGGGTTAGATAATGAATTTTTCTTTCAGTTTGCTGATGATGATGCCGACGGCCTCTTCCGCATCCACCTCATACACCTGGCCGGGAGATTTCTGCGGCTTGGTGAAGGACTTCTTCACGCGCGTGGGCGAGCCTTTCAGGCCGAGACGAGCGGGATCGACGTCGATTTGGTCGGCGGTCCAGATCTCCACCTCGTGGTCGAACGCCTCCATGATGCCTTTCACGCGCATGTAGCGCGGCTTGTTGGCGGTGGCCAGAACGGTGAGCACGCAAGGCATGGGCACTTCGAGGATCTGGTAGCCCTCTTCGGTCTCTTTCTTGACACGGCAGAGCTTGTTGTCGATCTTGAGGTCAGTGACGTAGGAGACCTGCGGCAGACCGAGGTGCTCGGCCATTTCGGGAGCCACCTGCGCGGTGTCGCCGTCAATAGCCTGACGACCGGCGATGATCAGGTCATAGTCGAGGGTCTTGAGCGCACCGGCGAGCGCGTAGGAGGTGGCCAGCGTGTCGGCACCCGCGAACTTGCGGTCGGTGAGCAGGATGGCACGGTCGGCGCCCATGGCGATGGCCTCGCGGAGCATGATGTCGGCTTGAGGCGGACCCATGGTGATGACCGTGACGTTCGCACCGTACTGGTCTTTCAGGCGCAGGGCCATTTCGAGGCCGCCCTTGTCATCGGGGTTCATGATGCTGGGCACGCCGTCGCGGATCAACGTCCCGGTCT
The DNA here is from genome assembly GCA_017527945.1 of Bacteroidales bacterium. Next base: position 40,573 of record JAFXPL010000057.1, read on the forward strand.
CGGGGTTGATCTTGATCTCGTTCGTGTTCGGAACTTGTTTGATACAAACTACAATATTCATAATGTTCTTTAATATTCTTGGTTATTTAAATAAGTTACCGGCAATGACCATTCTCTGGACTTCGGACGTGCCCTCGTAGATCTCAGTGATCTTGGCGTCGCGCATCATGCGCTCCACCGGGTATTCGCGGGTGTAGCCGTATCCACCGTGGAACTGCACGGCCTTGGTCGTGACCTCCATCGCGGTCTCGGCGGCGAAGAGCTTGCAGCGTGCGGCCTCGACGGCGTAAGGTTTGTGCATATCCTTATTATAAGAGGCTTCGCGCACGAGCAGGCGGGCGGCCTGGATCTTGGCGTCGAGGTTGGCCAACTGGAACTGCGTGTTCTGGAAAGCGCTGAGGGGACGGCCGAACTGCTTGCGCTCCTTGACATACTTAACCGTCTCATCCAAAGCACCTTGCGCGATGCCGAGTGCCTGCGCGGCGATGCCGATACGGCCGCCGTTCAGCGTGTTCATGGCAATCTTGAAGCCCTTGCCCTGTTCGCCAAGGAGATTCTCCTTCGGGATGCGGCAGTTTTCAAAAATCAGCTCGCAGGTGGCAGAACCGCGGATACCCATCTTCTTCTCCTTCTTGCCGATGGAGAAGCCGGGGGTGCCCTTCTCCACAATGAAGGCGGAGATGCCCTTAGTGCCCAGCTCCTTGTTGGTCATGGCCATCACCACGTACACGTGCGCGTAGCCAGCGTTGGTGATGAAGATCTTCGTGCCGTTGAGCACCCATTCGTCACCGTCCAACACGGCGGTCGTCTGCTGCATGGCGGCATCGGTGCCGGCGTTGGGCTCGGTGAGGCCGAAAGCCCCGATCCATTTGCCGGAAGCCAGGTTCGGCACATATTTCTGTTTCTGCTCTTCCGTCCCGTATTCGAGTATCGGATTGATACACAGCGAAGTGTGGGCCGACACGATGACCCCCGTGGTGGCGCACACGCGGGAGAGTTCCTCCACGGCCATCGAGTACATCTGGTTGGTGCCGCCCTGGCCGCCGTATTCCACCGGCACGGGGATGCCCATGATGCCTATCTCGGCCATCTTCTCGACCGTCTCCATCGGGAAACGCTCCTGCTCATCCACCTCCGCGGCGAGCGGTTTCACTTCGTTCTCCGCGAACTCGCGAATCATCTGCAAGAAGAGTTCTTCTTTCTTTGATATTCCAAAATCCATTGTTTCGTATTCTTGTTTGTTTGTTGTTTTGTTTGCTTAGATTGTGACTTGTGAGTTATGACTTATGCCACTGCCCACTAATCGATTTCCATTTTCTTGAGATTCGGGGAGATGATGAGCGTGGCTTCTGTGGCTGCCTGCACATCTTCGACCGTGAACTCAGGATTGATTTCCGTTAAGACGATGCCCTTGTCGGTGACTTCCATCACACCCATCTCGGTGACAATCAGGTTGACCTGGCCCTTGGCGGTCAGCGGCAGGGTGCACTTGTGCAGAATCTTGGGGTTGCCTTTCTGGGTGTGCTCCATGGCAAGAATCACCTTGCGGGCACCCACGAGCAGGTCCATGGCACCGCCCATGCCGGGGGTCAACTTGCCGGGAATCATCCAGTTGGCGAGGTCACCTTCCTCATCCACCTGCATGGCACCGAGCACGGTCACATCGACGTGGCCGCCGCGGATGATGCTGAAGGAGTCGGCGGAGCTGAAGGAGACGGCACCGGGCTGCGCGGTGATGTAGCCGCCGCCGGAGTTCACTAAGTTCTCGTCCTCCTGACCCTCTGCGGGCGTGGGCCCCATGCCGAGCAGACCGTTCTCCGATTGAAGGATAACGTTCACATCCTTAGGAAGATAGTTCGGAACCATGGTCGGCAGACCGATTCCCAAATTCACCACATCGCCGTCGTGGAGTTCTTTCGCAACTCTCTTGGCGATGATTTCTCTCATTTGATTTTTGTCCATATTGTCTGTTTTTCGTTTGTATTTTCTAATCCATTCCAGGAATTGCCGCGCCAGCCCAGGTTGACAAGTGCCGAGCTTGCACCTCCTGCAAATCAAACCGCAAAAATACAAAATATATTCAAAAAAAACATCCCTTTCTAAATTGATTGCCATTTTTTCTATTTTTGCACAGATGAAATTTATGGACGTTATCAGCAAGCATTTTTGAAGTTAAATTGCTAAATGAACGAGCATTATGAACACCTTCATCGTCGCTTAAACACTCAAATGTATAAAACACAGAAGAAATGAAAAAGAAAGCCTGAACCTCTTTCCTCTTTGCGCTCCTGACTTTGCTGTTGGCCGCCTGTACACAGGTGCATGTCACGCCAACCCAGAACCGCGTGGGCTACTCCGCTTGTCGCACGCAGGTCAGCTACACCCACTGCGAGCCGCTGCCCAAGACGGGCAAGCCCGAAATCGTCCGCGGCGCATGGGAACAGCACGCCCTCGAACAAATCTACGGTGACAGCAAAACACAGACGGCCATACGACCCGGGGATGTGGAGACCGGGAGATGGTATGATGTCAAACTGGCCGTTGCCGGCGACAGCGTCAAGGCATGGCTCGACAACGAACTTGTGTTCAATGAATTACTTAAGCAAAACAAACATAAATGAGGACACAGACAATGAACGCATACCGCCATACAGGGCCTCGACCGCAGGCAAACTGAGGCTGGCCTTGCCTTGGGATATACCTTCATCCGCGGCTGAAAAAATAATCAAATATTCAGCACAACCGACGTATTTCGCAAAAAAGATTAACGGAGCAGGTATTGCATGATCTGCACGGCGTTGGTGGCTGCCCCCTTGCGCAAGTTGTCGGCAACAACCCAAAGGTTCAGAGAGTTAGGCTGTGAGAAATCGCGGCGGATGCGCCCCACGAACACGTCGTCCAAGCCCTCGGCGTATTTCGGCATCGGATAGACGTTTTCGGCCGGAGCGTCCAACACCTTGACGCCAGGCATATCGTTCAGCAGTTCATACACTTCCGCAAGGTCGTAGTCTTGCCGGAACTCAACGTTCACCGCCTCGGAGTGCCCGCCCGTGACTGGCACGCGCACCACTGTAGAGGTAACTTGTATATCGTTGTCTCTCAAAATCTTGCGCGTCTCATTCAGCAGTTTCATCTCTTCAGTGGTATAGCCGTTGTCGGTAAAGTTGCCGCCATGAGGGAAGAGGTTCATGTCGATGGGATGCGGATAGGCCGGATCGCACGGCTGACCGGCGCGCTCGCTCATGAGCTGGTCCACCGCCTTCTTGCCCGTACCCGTGATGGACTGGTACGTGGCGACCACCAACCGCTTGATACCGAAGCGTTTGTGCAAGGGTGCCAAGGCCATCACCATCTGGATGGTGGAGCAATTCGGGTTGGCGATGATTTTGTCGTCAGGAGATATCACGTCGCCGTTGATTTCCGGCACCACTAACGGTATCTTGGGGTCGCTGCGCCAGGCGGCGGAATTGTCGATGACCACCGTGCCCACGGCGGCGAACTTCGGGGCATACTCGAGCGACGCCGCGCTGCCAGCCGAGAAGATGGCGAAATCAGGACGCTGCGCGATGGCTTCCTCCACCGACACCACCGTCACTTCACGGTCTCCGAACATCAGCTTCTTGCCGACAGATTTCGACGAGGCAGCCGGAAAGAACTCACAGTCCGCGAATCCTCTCTCAACCAATACTTTACGCATAACACCACCCACTAAACCGGTGGCTCCAACAAGGGCTATTTTCATTTTTTCTTGATTATTTTGAAAAAAGTTATCAACAATACTTGATTTTTCGCCGCAAAATTAGTATTTTTGCCGACATAAACAGAAAACAAAAACGTCTATGAAGAAAAAAACTTTGAAAGCATTCCTGCTTATCGTATGCATCCTGTTCAACCAGAACATCGGGCTGAGTCAAACAAACTCAGAACCAAGCCGTTACGACATTATCATCAGTGAAATCATGGCCAAGCCGACACCTGAAATCGGACTGCCGGCCGTGGAGTACATCGAGTTGCACAGCCGACTCCCCTACCCTTGCTTCCTGCAGAACTGGAAGCTCCTCGTGGGAAACACCACCAAAATTCTGCCCGACATCCCCCTCGACAGTTGCGGGTATGTCGTAATCGTCGCCCAAAAGTTCGCGGAGACATTCGCCCCGTTCTGCGACCGGTTAGTCACACTCTCCTCGCTCGCCATCACCGACGGGGGACAGGCGCTCACGCTCCTTGACGGCAACGGAGAGGTCATCCACCATGTCAGTTTCAAACCGTCCTGGCACTCGGAGCGCATCAAGCAGGAAGGCGGCTGGTCGTTAGAAATAATCGACGAAGGATGGCCCTGCGCCGGAAGCTGGAACTGGAACTCCTCCACCGACCCTTCAGGGGGAACGCCAGGACGAACCAATTCCATTCGCAACACATTGTATGACAACACCATACCGTACATCTCCGGCATCACCATGCGCGACAGTTCCACCCTGCGTGTCCACTTCTCCAAAACACTGATGTATCACGCCGACACCCCTGCAGCCTCTTTCCAAACCTTGCCGGAACTCGACATTCTGTCTGTCCAGGAAGTGCCGCCAGCGTTCATCTCGTTGGACCTCCGCTTGGCCGGAAGTCCGGAAACAGGTGTCCTTTACTCGCTGAAAGTGACCGGCGCGTTGACGGACTGCGGCGGCAACACATGTCACACCGAAGAGTCCACCCCGTTCGGAAGGCCACATCCGCCATCCAACAACGATTTGGTTATCAATGAAATACTAACAAATCCGTGGAATGGGTTGCCTGCCGACTATTTGGAGATATACAACCGTTCCAACCGGGTTATCGACCTGAAAGACGTGAAAGTGGGTTACGGCGGCGACACACTGCCACAGAAAGCCGTCACCGCCGTTCCGAAAGGATGTCAGCTGATGCCCGGACAATACGCCACGCTCTGCCGAAACAGAGAGGTCACCATAGCGCAATATGTCTGCAAGGATGAAAAACGCCTGTTCGCTTGCGACTCGCTGCCGGATTTTGCCATCAGCCAGGGAATCATATATCTGACGGACATAAGTTTACAACAGATCGACCGTTTGGCATACACCGAGGAGATGCATTACCCCAAGCTGCTGACCACAAAGGGGGTTTCGTTAGAACGGCTTTATGCAGACCGCCCCACGCAGGACGAATACAACTGGCGGTCGGCGGCAGAGAGCGCAGGCTTCGGCACCCCAGGATACGAAAACTCTCAGAAGGGCAGCGCTTTTCCCGAAAGCGAGTTCAGCGTAGAGCCAGAGGTTTTCTCCCCCAACAGCGATGGCATAGAGGATTTCGCGGAGGTAATCTGCCGTTTCACCGACGGGGAGCAGCGTGTCAACATCACCCTATACAACAATCGGGGACATCCCGTCAAACATCTGGCAGACAACATTTTATGCGCTAATGAAGCACGATTTCGATGGGACGGCGAAGATGACAATGGGCAACCGGCGCCAGCAGGCATGTATGTGGCTCAAATCGAGTGCTGGAACCTGCAATCGCAAAAAAGCGTACGGAAACGGAAGGTCGTCTCTATTTTTCGATAGAGAAACTGAGCCCGTCGTAACCCAAGGTCACGTTGGGAGGCAGAATTTTCTCCACATCGGCATAAAGCCCCATGTGATGGGACACGTGGGTCAGGTAGGCGCGTTTCGGGCGGACAGTCTCCACAAACTGCAGCGCCTGCTCCAAGTTGAAGTGCGAATAGTGCTTTTCGCGGTGCAAAGCATTGACCACGAGGACCTTCAAGTCCTGCAACAAGGCCACCTCCGTGTCGGCGACAAAACTCGCGTCCGTGATGTACGCGAACGGGCCGATACGGTAGCCCAAGATGGGCAGTGTCAAGTGACGGACCTGGATAGGCTGAATCTTCACGTTGCCAACATAGAAGGCATCACGGCGGATGGCGTGGAGCTGGAATGCGGGCGCCCCGGGATAAGGATGCGGGGTGAAGGCGTAGTCGAAATCCTTGCGGACCACTCCGAGCACGCGCGACATGGCATAGAGGTCTATCGGAGCCTTCTGCCGGAAGTAAATCGGACGGATGTCGTCAAGTCCTGCCAGGTGGTCTTTGTGCTCATGGGTGAGCAGGACAGCATCAACCCGAGTGATGTTCTCCCGCAGCAGCTGCTGCCGCAGATCGGGGCCTGTGTCGATGAGCAAGCGAACGCCATCCACCTCCACAAAAGCGGACGTGCGAAGCCGTTTGTCACGGGCGTCCGTGGAACGACAGACTTCGCAGCTGCATCCTACCACCGGGACACCCTGCGAGGTTCCGGTGCCTAAAAGCGTAACCTTCATCATAGACGATCTGTTTTCGAGTAAGAAATTCCTGTTGCCGATGAGTTCCAAGCAGATGTCACTTGTACAAAAATCTGCGGATAGAGCGTTTCGGGGTCTTTTCGAATTCCTGCTCGACCGTCTCGATGGCGGAAATCTGCTCGTACTTCGCCACCATCGTGTTGACCGTCTCCAAGTTACGCTGCATTTGCTCTTCCACGGTGGTTTTCGACCAGTCGAACGCCGGATCGGGATAGACCAGCGCGACGATGCGGCCCTTGCGGCCCACCACCACCGACTCGGAGACGCCGGGGAGGTTGTTGAGCTTGGCTTCCAGCTCTTCCGGATAGATATTCTGCCCGCCGGAGCCGAGCAACATCGCCTTGGAGCGGCCCTTGATATAGAGATTGCCCAATTTGTCCATCAGGCCGAGGTCGCCGGTGTGTAGCCAGCCGTCGCTGTCGATGGCGGCGCGGGTGGCCTCCTCGTTCTTGTAGTAGCCCATCATCACATGCTCGCCGCGGAACAGAATCTCGCCGACCTCATTCTCCGGATCGGGTGAATTAATAACTATCTCATTGCGTGTCACCACTTTACCACAAGACCCAAGTGTCTGTTTGTACCAATGCTCATAGCTCACCAATGGTCCCGCCTCGGTCATGCCGTAGCCAACCACCAAGGGGAACTTGATGCGCCGCAATACGCGCTCCACATCTTGGTTCAACGCGGCACCGCCCGTAATCAGCCAGATCAGGTTGCCGCCGAAAGCGTTCATCAGCTGGTCGTAGATTTTCTTCTCCACAATCTTGCGCAGACCGGGCGTGTTCCACAGAAGCTTCACGGCCGGTTTCTCCAACGCCGGGAAAATCTTGCTCTTGAAAATCTTCTCGATCACCAACGGCACCGTCAGGATCATGTACGGCTTGGTCTCGGCATAGCACTTCAGTAGCGTGGCCGGCGTGGGGGTTTTGCCGAGGAAATAGACGTGGCAGCCGCCCGCCACCTGGTACAGGAACTCGATGGTCATGCCGAACATGTGCGCCAACGGCAGCATACAGACCTCCGTCCAGCCGGCATGGTTGGGGATTTCCTCCTGGCTGTACTGCACGTTGGCGGAGATGTTGCGGTAGCTCAGCATCGCCCCGCGCGGTGCCCCGGTGGTGCCGGAGGTGTAGTTGATGATCATCAGGTCGTCGAGGTTGTCGGTCGGCAGCTTGACATCCTCCTTCTGCAATCCGCGAGGGTAACGTTCGCGATAAATCCGCGCATAGTTCCCGTAGGCCTTCTCCTGCCGTTCGCCACGGGCATAGAGCAACTGGAAATCATCGGTGTCGAGCACGAGCTCCACATTCACAAGATGCTGTACATCAATGCATTTCCACACATTTTGGCTAACAAACATCGCCCGGGCATCGGAGTGGTTGGTCAGCCCCTCAATGTCGGCGGGGGCGAAGGCATCCATGACAGAGACGATGACACCCCGGTTGGCGGCGATGGAGAGCAGCGAAACCGCCCAGTTGGCACAGTTGCGGCTGCATATCACCACCTTGTCGCCACGCCCGATGCCGGCCTCCTCCATAAGTATTTGGAGTTTGGTCATCTGTGCGGCCATCTCGCCGTAAGTGTAACTCTTTGTCCCGTTGTAATCGGTCAGCGCAGGCGCATTCCAATTCTCGGGAATTGTATGGTTGTAATAGGTGAAAAAATGCCGTGTCGGCTCAACGTTTTTCTTACTTTCTTTTGCCATTATTATCCCATTTTAAAATCAGGGCGGCAAAAGTAACATTTTTCCCGACAACGCGGACCGGAAAAAACCAGCCCTAAACTCCTAATCTCCTAATCTCCTAAACTACTAAACTACTAAACTCCTAAACTCCAAAATCACCTCACCCCTTCCAACAGCAAATCCCCCAAACCGATATGGTAGCCCTCGGAGACGAAGAGGATGTTGCCGTCCAAGTCTATAATCAGGCAGACCGGGCGTTCGCCAGTGGTGTGCGGCAGCGATCCGTCGTGCACGGCGTTCTTCAGGGCCGCCTGCACCGCCTCGCTCACAACACCGACCTTCGAGGAAAGCACTTCCACGTTGGCGGGCTGGTTCTTCTCCTTCTTCCAGTTGGCGTTGTTGGCCAACAGCAGCACCTTGCCGCCCCAAGCCTCGTAAGCGGCTTTCTTCGCCGCCAACTCCTTGGCCAGATGATTGGTCGGCTCCGTGCCGGGTGCCACCAAGCAGAGAATCATCTTGTCCTTGCCGGATTGCTCAAGAAGTTCCGACAACGACTTGCCGTTCAACGTGTTGACTTTCATATCCAAACGACCATACGTGTTATTGCGCGGGGTCAGTTCCGGAATCTTGATGGTGTATTCGTCCGACTTTTTCAGCGTGAAGAAATGCAGTTCCGACAGCACTTCGCCGTCGCTGTAGCGGTTGCCGGTGGAGAGGCAGTATTTGCCAGGAGGGAGGTTGAGGACAATGTCACGCGCCTCCACGCGCGGGTCACCCTCGAAGTCGTAAGAGACATACTCGCCGTTCTCGAAACGCTGCAGTGTGTAATGGATGTAATAGGTGTAGCCCTTCGGGTTATGCAAAGTCAGCGTGGCCAGTTCCTCGTTCGGGGTAACCGTCTTTTCTTCAAACGTAACTTCTTGCCAGTCATTGTTTTGCCAAGCATAGATTTTGTTAGAGGCATTGTCCAAATAGCACGGAATGAACAAGCTGCGGCAGGCGGCCACGAAGAAGATGTCGCGGGAGTGTGCGTCGGCGCGACGGGTCTTGAACACACCCATCGGACTGATCGGACAGTTGTAGTAGTTGCAAAGCGGATCGATGGTGATGTTACGTTTTGTCCAGTCTGTCAGCTGGTTAACAGACGGGGTGGTATTACCGGAAAAGACATTCCGGAACGCCTCGCGCAGACTGCTGCGCCAGTCGCGGATCAGCTCGTTGGAGATGCGGGCGGGCAACACACCCTTTACGAAGACCTCTAACGGGCAGTTGGCTTTCTTGTCGTAGCTGACCAACTGGCTTTCCAACGTTTCCGCCTTGGTATCGCGCAAATCTTTGTCCGCCAACGCATTGACAAATTCTTTCAGATAAAGTCCATCCACCTTTTTACTGTGGTTTTGGAGGAATTTAATGATTTCGGCATGGTTGCCCTCGCTGCGGTGAATTACGTCGTAGAACTCGTCTGCAGTGAAATATTCATTCTTGTACTTGGCCGTTTGCGCCTTTGTGGGGAAAGTCTTGCGATAGGCCTCGCGCATCTTGTCCTCCTTGGCCATCCGCTTCTCGCAGGCCAACTGAGCCGTGGCGCTCACATTGTTGTTCAGCGGCTTGCCCACCGGCGGAACCATATCGAACCGCTGAATCAAATTGCCGGCAGAAGACATCCACGGATTCGGGCCTTTATCGCTCAGAATCAGCACTAAATGATTCTGTTTTCGCAAGTCAAGCTGGGCGTAAGCATAGTCGTCGCCCTGTTTCGCCCAAATCAACAAATCGCCGAGACCGGTGTTGAGCTGTGCGCGACCGTTCTCGTCAGTTTTCACCTCGGCAAGGGTGTAGTATTCGGCGTAGTTGTAGAGTTTGAAGCAGACGGAGGCGTTTTTGGCGGGTAGATGCCGTTTGTCATAGACGGTGACGTAGGCCGTGGCGGTGTCGGCGTAGTTGGAGAGCAGGTTGATGCAGGAGTAGTAAGGCGTGCGCTTGTTGACCTCCTCGGGACCCTCGTAGCGGCCGAAGACGTTGGTGTGCACCATCATCGTGCGCGTGGAGACGTTGGCGAACCAGCCCATGTTGAGGGCGGGCGCGGGCTCGCAGGCGCCGAGGAAGTACCACTTGCCATCGATCCAGGCCTCCACCCAGGCGTGGTTGTCGTCGCAGTGCGCCCAACGCGGGGTGTAGCACTGCCGGGCGGGGATGCCCACGGCGCGGAGGGCCGTCACCGTGAGGGTGCTCTCCTCGCCGCAACGCCCGTGCGAAGTCTTCAGCGTAGCCAACGGTCCCGACGTTCTCGCGTCAGCAGGCTGATAATCAACATATTCGTGACACCAATGGTTCACTTCCAAGGCGGCATCGTACATGCTCATGTTCTGGATGCGCTTCTTCAGTTGATGGAAGATATACGACCGCGCGGTGTCGAGGTTCTCGTTGTTCACGCGATAGACGACCACGAAATGGCGGAAGATGTCGTCGGGGATGGTCTTACCCCAGGAGAAGGTCTTCCGCGCCTCCATGGCCGTGGCCACCTGCTGCTCGAAGAAACTGAAGTCATAGTCGGCGAGATCGCTCTGCGGCATGTAGGCATATAGGAACATAAGGTATTGCGCCATGTTCCGGGAGTCGTTGGCGGACTTCAGGTTGTACATGCCGATCTGGTCGCGAACCTCCTGAGAGATGTCGCTGCGGTTCAAGTAGTCCTGGCGAACGGCCTTCCAGTAGTCGTTCTGCGCAACGGAAAAACATGGTAAAAAACTCATTACCAATAAGTTGACAATAAAAGACAGAATTGTTACACGCTTCATATTCCAATATTTAATGTATAAAAGACGAGTGCAAAAATACACTTTTTTGGATTGCGTTGCGCCAGATACAAATAACCAGGGCTACTTTTCACCATTCACAAAAAAATGTATCTTTGCAGCCGATAAATTTTAACAGGTAATTCTTAAAATTAAAACGTATTAAATATGAAAAGAGCAAGTTTACTTTTGTTATCCATTCTGCTCGCTTTCTGCGGGCTGAACGCGCAAACCGTCGTCCTGAGCGAGGACTTCTCCGCCATCACGGACAGCAGCGGTTACACTATCACCAACAATCTGGACCAATACACGCAGACGCCGGGCTGGACGGGTGACTGGGTCTATCCGAGCAACGGCAAGGTGAAACTCGGCAAGGCGGCCGAAGCGGGCTACATCCAGACCCCGGCCCTCGACCTCTCCGCCAACAACGGCCAGTTCACCGTCACGTTCGACGCGAAGGCCTGGAGCGGCGACGCCACCCGCCTCTTCGTGGAGGTGAACGGGGTCCCCTACACCGTGGAAGGGCTCAGCACTTCGGCCTTCCAGACCTTCAGCGTGCCGTTCAGCGGCGGCACTAACGCCACCACCATCAAGTTCCAGGGCTTCCAGGACAGCCGCGGCCGCTTCTTCCTTGACAACGTGGTCGTCACCTCCCAGGAACTCGGCCCCGACACCATCGGACCGATCGTGGCCAACGTGGTCCCCTCCGAGAACTCCCTGCTGGTGAACTTCAACGAGGCCCTTGACCAAACCACGGCCCAGAACAACGGCAACTATGCGCTCAACAACGGCATTTCCGTCACCGCCGCCACGTTGAACGGCAGTGCGGTCACCCTCACCGTCTCCCCCGCCCTCACCGAAGGCAACGACTACACCCTGATTGTCAACAATGTGGCTGATGCCTCCGGCAACGTGATGGCCCCCGACACCATCACCTTCACCTACGGCGTCGCCTCCGAGTTCCAGGTGGCCAACATCGCCGAACTGCGCAGCAAGCTGGACTTCACGGATGTGACGGTCAACCATGCCGACAATGTCGAGTACAAGCTCACTGGCGAGGTGATTGTCACCGCCATCGCCTCTTACAACAACCAGAAGGTGCTGCAAGACGGTACCGGCGCCATCCTCGTTTTCGACCCGAGCAACACCCTCGGGAGCCTCGAAGTCGGCGACAAAATCAAAGATCTCTACGGCACCCTGACCAACTACTACGGTTTCCTGGAGTTCAAGCCCACGCAGCCTTACGGTTCCCAAACCGGCTACTACGAGGATGTCACCCCGTTGACCATCACCCTGGCCCAGCTGAACGATCCTGAATTCATGATTCAGCACCAGGCCGAGCTGATCCAGCTCAACAACGTGACGTTCACCTCCACGGGTTCCTTCACCGTGCTCAACACCTACGGGATCTCCCAGAACGGCGTCACCGCGAATGCCGTGTTCCCCTACTTCCAGGATGCCAACACCATCGGCGCCGACATCCCCACGGGCACCGTCAACATCACCGGCTTCAACTTCGCCACCAGCAAGATCGGCAGTAACTACCTCGACTACCGCTACTATATCGTGCCCCGCAGCATGAACGACTTCGGCACCGGCATCCCGCAATACCTGACGGAGAATGACCTCGTGATTTACCCGAACCCCGTCGGCGACCAGCTCACCGTGACCCTGCGTTCCAACGTCTTCGAGGTCTCCAGCATGGAGGTCTATGACCTTAACGGCAAGCTCATCCGCACGGCCTCCGTCAGCGGCAACCACATCACGATGAACACCAACAGCCTCGCTGCCGGCCAGTACTTCCTGCGCCTGAGCGACGGCAAGAACAGCGTGACCACGAAGTTCGTGAAAAAATAGGTCTTGCCACCTGAATTCTGCAACCTGAATCCACAGACGGCGTGCATCCACATGCATGCCGTCTTTTTTTATTAAATTGTGTATTTTTGCCGTGTCCTTTAAAATCGAAATCAGTATGCCGAAAAACACCATACTCCTTACCCTCATGGCCACAATGCTGACCGTCGGCGCGGCCTTCGCGCAACGCACTGACGACATCCAAATCGAAAGCGCCACTGTGGAGATGCAGGACGGTTCCCAGCCCCTTGCCACCGCCATTCCCCGCTTCAGTTGGAGATACAACGCCGACACCCTGCTCCGGAACGTGCAGCAGACCTCCTACCGCATCATCGTGAGCTCCACCGAAGAGAATGCCCGCAACGGCATCGGCGACCTCTGGGATTCCAAAGCCGTCATTTCCGACCAGATGCTCTACATCCCCTACGAGGGGCAGCCGCTCAACAGCCGTGACAAGGCCTACTGGAAAGTCATCGCTTTCGTCAAACACGACGGTCAGGAGAGGAACGGGCCTCCGCACGACAACGGGACCCAGACCATAGTGGAGGTATTGGAAAGTCCTGTCAAATCTTTCGAAATCAGCCTTTTAAACCCGAATGATTGGGTGGCATCGTGGATCGGCCACGAGTTCGACGACGACAGCTTGGTGCTGAAGACCCGCATCGCGGCGCGCTACCTGCGCAAGGAGTTCCAACTGCGCGATGACATCCGCGAGGCGCGGCTCTACATCTGCGGTCTCGGACAGTACTGCGCCTACCTCAACGGCGTGGAGGTCGCGCCCGAAGAGATCCTCAAGCCGGCCCTCTCCGACTACAACAAACGCGCCTATTTCAATGCCTACGACGTGACGGACTTCCTGCGAAAAGGCAACAACGCCATCGGGGTGACGCTCGCGGGCGGCCGCTTCTTCGGGATGCGCTACAACCGGGGCGAGAACGAATGGGGCGGCATCAGCCACGCGACCCTCTACGGCCGCCCGCGCCTGATCGCGCAGTTGGAGGTGACCTACGCCGACGGCACCACCGAGCGCATCACCAGCAACAGCAGCTGGAAAATCACCAACCAGGGACCCATCCGCACCGCCAACGAGTTCGACGGCGAGACTTTCGACATGCGCCGCGACCTCGGCGACTGGACCCGTCCCGGCTACGACGACTCCCAGTGGCTGAATACCTTCAACGTCTATCCCCCCGAGGGAAAACTAATGCCGCAGTCCAACCCCAACATCGCCGTGCAGGACCGCGTGCGCCCCGTCGCCCTGTTCCGGAAAGGCGGCAAATGGTACTTGGACATGGGCCAGAACATGGTCGGCTACCTGCAGCTCTCCATGCGGGGGCTGCGCGACGGCGACACCGTGACCCTGCGCTTCGCCGAAACCCTCAACCCCGACAGCACCCTTTACACCGCGAACCTGCGCGATGCCGATGTCATCGACCACTTCATCGCCTCCTCGTCCGCCGAGGCGCGAGGTTCCGAAATCCTGCGGTGGCACCCGACCTTCGTCTATCACGGGTTCCGCTACGTGGAGATCAGCGGGCTGCGGGAAACGCCGGAACTGGCTGATTTCCAAGGAATGGTGCTCTACGACAAGATGGCCGTCACCGGCGCGTTCGAGACCTCCGACGAGGTGCTCAACGCTGTCTATCGCAATGCCTTCTGGGGCATCCGGGGCAACTACCGTTCGATGCCCACCGACTGCCCGCAGCGCGACGAGCGCATGGGCTGGACCGGCGACCGCACCACGGGAGCCTACGGCGAATCCTACCTTTTCGACAACCACCGGCTCTATGCCAAGTGGCTCATTGACGGGGAGGACAGCCAGTGGCCGAGCGGCATGCTCTCGGACGTGTGGCCCAACTACTGGCGGCGCTACACCGACAACCTGACCTGGCCGGGTGCCCTCGTCACCGTGGCCGACATGCTCTACACCCGTTTCGGCGACCTACAGCCCATCCAGCGGCACTACGAGGCCATGAAACGCTGGCTGGCCCACATCAAGCAGGGTTACATGGTGGATGGCATCCTCACTCGCGACTGCTACGGCGACTGGTGCATGCCGCCGGAGTCGCCCGAGCTCATCCACTCCAAGGACCCCGCTCGCATCACCCGCGCCGAAGCCATCTCCACGCCGTTCTACTGCTTCTTAGCGGACAAGATGGCCCACTTTGCCGAACTCCTGGGCAAGACGGAGGACGTCGCCCTCTTCCGCGCCGACATCGCCTACGTCACCAAGGCCTACAACGACAAGTTCCTCGACCGCAAGACCGGCCGCTACGACAACAACACCGTCACGGCGAACATCCTGCCGTTGGCCTTCGGAATGGTTCCCAAAGAGTTGGAAGACAAGGTTTTCGCCAACATTGTCGAGAAGACGGAAAAGGAATGCGGCGGGCACGTCTCCACGGGGGTGATCGGCATCCAGCAGCTGATGCGCACGCTCACGGACCACGGGCGCGGCGACCTCGCGTTGAAGATTGCCGCCAACGACACCTACCCGAGCTGGGGCTACATGGCGCGCAACGGGGCCACCACCATCTGGGAGCTGTGGAACGGCAACACCGCCGACCCCGCCATGAACTCCGGCAACCACGTGATGCTCCTCGGCGACCTCCTGCTTTGGGAGTACGAATACCTCGGCGGCATCCGCGCCTTGGAGCCCGGCTACCGGAAGATCACGCTCAAACCCACCTTCCTCGACGGCTTAGACTCCGTGCAATGCCGCTACAACTCCGTCTCCGGGGTAATCGCGAGCCACTGGAAACGCAACGGGAAGGTCATCGAATGGGAATTTTCCATCCCCGCAAATACCACTGCCGAAGTGTGGGTGCCCACCCGAAACGGCTACGAGGTGAGGACCTACGGCAGCGGACACTACAAGCTCCATTCCTCGCTGCGTTGACTTGGGATTCGTCCTCCTGGGTTCAGGCCAACAGTTCAAAGTTCAAAGCTCAAAGTTCAAAGTTCAAGGTTCAAAGAGCTAAGAACTAAGAGCTGAGAGCCAAGAGCCAAGAGCCAACAGCCAACAGCCAACAGCCAACAGCCAACAGCCAACAGCCAACAGCCAACAGCCAAAGTACAATTTTCAACTTTCAATTCACAATTTTCAATTCTCGATACCAATTTTCAGCTCCAAATCTTACACCATTCACGAAAACAAGTGTATAGAAAAAAGAGGGGGGAGACTATTTTTGCATTTCGGTATAATATTTTTCCTATCTTTGCACCCATTAATAAGTTAGCATATCTATTTATATTAACTTATTGAATTTAAGTAGATTAGAGTAATTATAAATAAATACAGTATGAAGAATAAAAAGTACATTTTCGCGATGTTTTTGACCATCGCCGCAGTCGTAGGGTTCGGGCTTTCCGGCAAAACCTACGTTGAAAATCCGAAAAACAGCATTTCCCAGAGCGAACCGCTTCAGCCCGACGCCAAGGAGGTGGACGCGGTAAACCTTCCCACAGACCGGGCGATTGCAGACACTTGGTACTTTCATTTAAGTGAAAGCGGCACCTTAACCATCCGTCTGCTGAACAGCCAGACTTCGGGCGGATTGACAAAAAACTACAACAGTGCAAGTGCGTGGGATGAAGTATGGTCTAAAAACGGCGAAAACATTCGCCCGTACGTCAAAAAAGTCGTGTTTGCGGCAAACAACAATGGTGTCAAATTCGATTTTGGCGGATATGACATCTCCTACATGTTCAGCGGATTCAACAACTTGGAAGAGATCGACTTCAGCGGCGTGAAAGAGGAAGGATCCTATGTGCGAAACGTCAGGGGCCTTTTCCAAAACTGCTCCAAACTGAAATCGGTGGACCTCAGCTGGATGAAGAGCAACAGCAAAACCTTTGACATGGTGGACATGTTCAACGGATGCTCCAGTTTGGACACGGTGATCCTCAACAATCCCGGCTTCGTGACAAGAGAAAGCACGTTAGATGGGTCTGAGCCCCCAACATCCGGAAGCGTTCAGATGCAACGCATGTTCCAAGGGTGTAGCAACCTGAAATACGTGGACATGTCGAACATCACCATCTACGGCCGATCCGATTGGACACAGGTACAGGGAATGTTCCGGGGCCTGCAGTCCCTTGAGGAGGTCCGCTTCGAGAACACCAAGTTCCCGAATGTCACCAATTTCACGTCCATGTTCGAGAACTGCCCCAACCTCAAAAAGGCGACCTTCACCAACACCAACGGCGGGTCCATGGCCCCCAACGCCGTGTATATGACCAACATGTTCAAAGACTGCACCAGCCTCGACACGCTCGACCTCTCGGGCTTCGGCAAATTAGACTGGATTGTCAATATGGACGGGCTTGTGAAGAAATGCACGAGCCTTGTAATGCTCAACCTCGACAACCTCGACAACTCGCACATCGGCCCCACCAGCTACAACAACTATCACCCTAATGATGCCGCCATTACTGGATCCCCCGAATACGGACGCGCCCTGGGGCTCGAGACCTGCACTTCCTTGAAGACCCTCTCGGCCCTGAACTCGAAGATCTGGATGTGCAAGAACAACCGCGGCCTTCCCGGCAGCGAATACTTCGATGCCTCTTCGGAAGGCAACATTTACTACTTCACCACGAAACAAATGGATCTTGCATCTGACCAAGGTTCAACAGTACGAATCGCGACCAAGCGTGATTACATCGACCTCCTCACGGATAGGGACGCCACCAACAAGCCTACCATAGACCCTACCGGAGATCTGCCTGATATAGGGACCAACATCAATATGAAATATGGAGACCTGAATACGAATGGCGCCGGTTTCCTTCCCCCTGGCAAATATACCATCACAACAGAGGACTGGGAATTGGACGAGACCGTTGTCCCTGAAGGGGAGAGTTTCTACAGAATCGCCTATTTGAGTGAAAGACCCTACACCGTGACCGGCGGTTGGGAGAATGGCAAAATTCAATATCAGATAGCTGACGACAAAAAGCCAGCTAATTATGTGCAGCCAGCTGAACCAGAACTTCTTTTGATTGAATACAACAGCGAATATGCCGGAGGGCAAAACTATCAACTTAACACCATACAAAAAAAATGGGATAATTCCGGCAACGAAGTAATCGATTTGTCATCCAGCCCATTAGTGTTCACTTACGAAAATGCAGCCATCGATGTCAACGGCAAACTCCACAACGTCGCCATTAGCATAAAGAAAATCACGTTTAAGGATCTCAACAAGATTCCTCAAAACCCCAATCGAATCCACGACAACAATTATTATTATGACGACAACTACGGTGGAGAATACTATCGCCCCATTGTGCGCGCCACCCAAGGGGACGGCCTTATGTTTTTGAACTATGCCCGTCAAGGAGATCCCATGGATGGCAGTTTATCAGACGAAAACAATATCCGAATCTTGACTGGCGGTTCTGGAACGGACATCGAGTTCACAGTATCCATTGTGGGTGCAAATGAAAACACCACCTTCATTTTTAACAGCAACGATTTGGATGTACCGGCCTCTCAAGATTGGGTTTACAACGACAATAATGATGCTTGTTTCGACAACCTGCCCATCAGCAACGTAACTTATGGCATAAACGGCGAAAGTTTCGTATTGGGGAACGGTAACAACCTGGGAACCGTAACTTTTGCAGAACATACCGGATTAAAACTGGTGAACAACCATGTTATTTCCACCGGTTCCGACCCATCAACTTCGTGGTCGGAGTTTGCGGTGAAGGCAGACGCCACCGGCGCAGACTACACCTGGGTGAGCGGTGTCGGCTGCACCACCTACGCGCTGCGCGACACGAAGCCGCTGACTATCGGCAGCATCGCCCTCAAAACCGCCGCGCAAAAGGATTTCGACGGCGAACTCTCTGCCGGACAGTTCCAGTTCCAGTTAGTGGCGGACGGAGATCAACCCACCACGGTCGAAGGCCTCTCCCAAACCAAAACCAACGATGCTTCCGGCAAAGTGGTCTTCGACCCCATCGTCCTGGAAAAGGACGCCAACAACAATGGCATCGACAATCCGGGTCTCTATTACCCCGGCACCAACCCTACCAAGAACACCCACGGCGAAGGCCAGCACAACCAATTCACCTATACATTTAAAATAAAGGAAGTGGTTGACGCCTCGAATTCCGACATTCTTTATGACAATGCGGAGCACACCGTGACCGTCAAGGTTCGCGGACCAGAAAATGACGAGGAGTTGGCGAAAGGCATCATGGCCGAGTTCTTCCTGGACGGCAGCGAGACGGCCTTTGACACCGTCTGGTCGAAAGTGGAGAAGACCGTGAACCTGGCGACGTTCGTCAACCGTTGGAACAAGACCGCCCTTTGCGGCCGCAAAGTCTGGAACGACAGGAACAACCAGGACAACAAACGTCCGGAGAGCATCATCGTCCGCCTTCGCGCCGACGACCAAGAGATTGAAGAAAAAACCGTCACGGCGGACAACGGCTGGAGTTGGGAATTCAACGACCTGCCCAAATTCAACGACAACGCGGTGGAAATCGTCTATACCCTCACTGAAGACGAAATCGCCGAATATGAGACGGCGTACGAAACCCGGGCGGCGGCCACCGAGACCGCCCCGGACACCATCATTGTGACCAACACCCACATCCCCGACTCCGTGCTGGTGAGCGTCTCCAAGATCTGGGACGACCACAACAACAACGACAACTACCGTCCCGCTGCCATCACCCTGCAGCTGACGGCCGACGACGAGGTTGTGGCGACCCGCGTGGTCACCGGCACCGGCTACGAATGGGAAGTCTCCTTCGGCAAGTGGCCGCGCAAAAAAGAAGGCCACGACATCACCTACTCCGTCAGGGAGGACGCCGTCAACAAATACGAGACCTCCGAAGTCGTGCGCATCCCCTCCGGCGACGAGGGCCTCTGCCATCTGCAGATCACGAACACGCACAAGCTTGACAGCATCAGACCGCGTGTTTCCAAGCAATGGACCGCCGAACTGGGCATCAACGCAGACGTGGAATTCAGACTCTACCGCACCCTTCGCGCAGACATTCCCTTCGACCCGCACTCCGAGGACTGGACGCTGTTGGAAAGCGGCTCCGTCATGGCGGCTCCGGCCTATCCGAGTGTGTTTTACTTCGAACAATATCCCAAATTCCATAACGGCACCGCCTACCGCTACCACGTCCAAGAGGCCAGCCATTTCAACGGCTTCGAACCCGTCTATGAACACAACGGTGAGCTCAACGAGAGCAACGAATACACCGAACACATCACCAACACGAAGGTGAACCCCATCTCTGTCACCATCCCGGTGAAGAAGGTCTTGGAAGGCCGCGCATGGAACAGCAGCGACACCTACATGATGGCGCTCGTCCCGCAGGATGGCCCCGCACCCGCCAACGCCGTCACCATTGGCAACATCACCTTCGGCACCACG
Organism: Bacteroidales bacterium; assembly: GCA_017527945.1. Next base: position 60,657 of record JAFXPL010000057.1, read on the forward strand.
ACGATTACGAACGGGAGCGACGGCAGCGGCAACTACCGCACCGCCGACTTCGCGCCCATCACCTTCACTTTGGAGGACATGGAGGGCAAGAGCGACTCCGTGTTCCACTACCACGTGCGTGAGCTCACCTCCGCCGAGAGCGGCCTGCCGCGCGTGCCCAGTGTCTCCTACTCCACCGAACGCTACCACGTCTATGTCCACGTCACCAAGGCCAACCAAGTCCTGAACGTTACCGGCATCACCGTCACCAAGAGCGGCGCGACGACACCCGTCGATACGGCGGTCATCACCAACCATTTCAACAACCTCGTCACCCACTTCATCCTGAAAGCGGAAAAGGAACTCACCACCAACGGCCTGCACAAGACCCTTGCTGACGGCGACTACAGCTTCACCCTCAAGCCCATTGGCGAGAACGCCGCCATCGCCCCGATGCCGTCCAACGCCACCGGCACCAGCGCCGACCGCCGGCTCACCGTCCACAACAAGGGACACTTGGTGCTCTTCGACGACCCCGAGGGCCAGGGATTCGTCTTCCGCTACGACGACCTGCTGTACAACCTCCACTTCACCGACGAGCAGCTTGAGCAGGGCGTCTCCTTCCGCTACGAAATCGGCGAGGACATCCCCGACGGCTGCGAGCTCAACACCACCACCTTCACCCGCAACAGAACGGTGGTCAACACCGAGGGCGTCATGGTGGACGAGACCTACGACGCGGTGAAGCACATCCGCACCATCACCGTGCGCAAGACCACGGTCGATGGCGAGACGCTCCTTGAGGTCAGCGCCGGCCTCAGCCTCGAAAACGACTTCTGCCTCACCGACAACGGCGACACCGTCAAGGTGGTCAACGGCAGCGAAGAATATATCCGTCGCCACGGCACCGGCGGCGTGCCTGTCTTCCACAACTCCCTCACGGCACACATTAACGTCACCGTGGAGAAGCGTTGGGACGACTTCCACAATGCCCTCGAAACCCGTCCCAACGGAGTGACCGTCACCCTGTTGGCCAACGGTGCGGCAACCGGCTTCACACACACCCTCACCGCCGACGAGAATTGGACCTACACCTTCCGGAACCTGCCCGTCTCGAATGCCAGCGGCATCGTCAACTATACCGTACGGGAGAATGTGGTGAACCACTACACAGCCGACTACAGCGGCAACATGGACGAGGGGCTGATCATCACGAACACCCTCGCCACGTACGGCAACGACGAGCAGTGCGCCATCATCGTGACGCGCGACCAGCTCTGCGAGTGCACCGAGGCCGACTGCCCCGCCACCTTCACGGCCGACGGCAACACCTACACGGCCGCCAAGATCGACGGCTACTGCTGGATGACCGAGAACCTGCGCACAGAGGTGCCTCATGCCATGACCTACCGCTCCTCGGTCAGCACAGACGCTGAAGCCAACGCACAGACCTACGGATACCTCTACACGTGGCATGTCGCGGCCGGCGGCACCGACACTCCGCAGCGCATCAACGGCTACGTCAGGGGCATTTGCCCGAACGGCTGGCACCTGCCCACCACGGCGGAAATCAACGTGCTGCGCACCCACAGCGCCGAAAGCCTCAGCAGCGAAGACCTCTGGGTGAACCAGTTCGGCACCAACGCCTCGGGCTTCAACGCACGCCCGGCCGGCTTCTACAACGCCGCCCTGGATCGCTTCGAGGCTCTGCACAGCGAGACCTGGTTCCACGGCGACACCTCCTCGTCCGCCTTCGGCCTCCAGTACCACTGCTGCACCGTTCCCTTCGACAAACAGTCCCAGCAGAACGCCTTCAGCGTCAGGTGCGTGAAAGACTGCGAATAAGCACCCAGACATCCCACAAACATATACATATATACAATAAAATATCAAATTAAAAATAGGAAACGTGTAATTTATGAAGAGATTTTATGCCATCGTCATGATGACATTGCTCCTTTTCTCGGGGTTCCCGCTCCAGAAGGAACGCATCAAACTGAAACTCCCCAAACTGGCAAAGCAGCAGATTGAATGCAGCTGGCTCCACCGCCCAACGTCACGGGCAAAGCAGGAGCGCTCAACCTACGGGAAGAGCTACGCCATGAACGAGGCGGCGAGCAAACAACAACAGTCCGCCGAAAAGAAGCTCCGCCGGAAGGCAGCCCCATCAAAGCCCTCCGTGAACTTCACCCTGAATGACGGCCAAGAGAAACTGCTGGCCAGCAACGAGGCCGGCACCTCTGAACCCGAGATGGCGGAAGCGGAGGTCGCATACTGCCCACGCGCGCGTTTTGAGGGCGAGACCGACGAACTGCAGGTCCTGGTGCAGGCCGACGCGGGGGTGTTCCCCTACGGCACGGAGATGCGCGTGGAGCCAGTGGCTTCTGACTACGCCTTGGCAGCGGTGAACAGCAGCGGCGGCGCAGCCACGGACGCATTGGCGGCCGACATCACCTTCTGGCACGAGGGCGAGGAGGTGCAGCCGCAAGGGGAGGTCTTCGTGCAGCTGACCGCCAAGCGCGAGATCGCGGGCGACAGCCACCACTCGATGACCATCGACGACGAAGGCAACGCCACCCTGATTGCCAGTGCGGCTTCCAAAGCCTCCATCTTCAACACCAACCACTTCACGGTGTATGGCATCGTGGGCAGGACATACAACAACGGTGAGGTAGAAACGAAGGCACGCTACACCTATGAGTTCTACGCAGGCACGCCCGGAACGGATCCGTCCGGATGGGCTAAGGTCGACAATCAGATCGTCATCTTCGGTGAAGATGTCAGGGAGCCCAAGCTTCCCGCGGCAGGCGACGGCTATTATTTCAACGCATGGGAAACGGAAGAGGGTGAGACGCTTCCCTTTACAAACGGCGTCATCCAGAGCCCGGTGCCGGAGGGTGCCTCCGAAGATAGGCTGGTCAGGGTGTATGCAAGGTATGACCGTGTCTTCTATGTGTTCTTCCATACGAAGGAAAAGGGCAGTGACTATGACGCGATCCACCTGACAAGGGAAGGAGAAACCGGAGACGAGATCACTGTGGATGACGTGGAGCTCACCTCCGTGGAAGCGCCGAACGCCTTTGTCGGCTGGTTGAACGAAGACGGAGACACCGTTACCGGAAGCGTCATGATCGGGGAGGAAGATATCCATCTCTATCCGGACATCCGTCCGGGCATCACGGTGACCTTTAACGCAAATGAAGGGCAGTTTGGCCTTGGCGATGACGCCGCGGAGACCTATGAAGTGGTGATCCCGCAGGGCTCCAGTGTGAGTGAGCCGACGGGCGCGTCCCTTCCGACCCGCACCGGATATGAATTCGACGGCTGGTACACGGATGCGGAATGTACAGAACCATACGGTTTTGCAACATCGGTAGAGGAAGACTTTACGCTGTATGCGAAGTGGAGCCCGGATGACATGTCTTATATCCTCCGCGTGTACAGGGAAAACGAGGATGACGCGGGCTACACGATCTTTAGTCCCGGGGTCAGAGATGGTGTCAAGACCGGAGATCCGGTGCCGGTAAGCCAGATTATTGAAGAGTTTAAGGGTAAAAACGATCTGGGTGATTACAAATACTTCCACTTAAACGGCACGGATGCTTCCGGTACGGAGTTTGCGGATAATCTTCCCGCGATCCAGATCTATGACGGGGAAGAAACCCCCGGGAAATTGCTGGCGGCGTATGACAGCGAGGGAAATCTCAAAGAAGGAGATGCAGATAATGCCATCATCGCGGGCGACGGCTCCACGATCGTGCGCGTCAACTTCAGCCGCGACAGCTTTGTCCTGAAATTTGTGTTCCGCTACAGCGACTGGGTGGAATCCGAGAACACTTCCTATTATTATGTAAATGGAATAGAAGGTACTTACAGTGACAATTACGGAGTCCGCGAATACGGAACGAAACTGAGCCCTGGAACACAGCAAGCTGGTAGTGTTGCTAATGGCGGCAGTATGAATCTTGCCGGAACAGATCGCATCATCAAGTACGAACAGAGTCTTTACGAAGCCGCCTATAAGGAAAATCCGACAATCCAGGGTTTTTTCAGTAATCATAACTGGTGGTTCAATGCAATTTTCCGCCCCGACGAAGGACAAACTCGTTTTGACGAAAACAATCCGCTTTACAGACTAACAGATCCGAAAAACGGCAATAATGTAGTTGCCCAGGACGGAGATACCCTCTACTGCGCCATCCGATGGACAAATAATCCCAGTGGGGAAGTGTTTGAATATAAGATCCGCGATGTTTATTATTTGAGTGATACAATTGCTTGGAGTAACGAAAATCACGAATTGGAAAAAGTATCCACTCTACGATATGCAAAAAATCAAAAATTCGAATATACGATCGGCCAGTTCTCAAATGGATACAGGCTTGCTGAGGTGACGAACTATGATGAAACAATGAGCACGATAAATTCTTCCGGCATAAAGAACAAATATGCTTTCAAATGGAATCCAACGATTGGCGTAGGTGGCGGATACGAAGAACTCGTCTGCCACTGGGTGCCGAATAAGTACAAGATCACCTTTGTGCAGGAAGCACAGGCCGATCTGGAGATAAGGGGAGAGGATATCGCGGATGGCTCCGTTATGGAGTACCCTTACGGAACCGGAGATCTGAATAGCCTGATCACGGAACAGTATGAAGAACTGAAAAGCCCTACGGATACCGGCGATAAGTGGATTGCAGTGACAGATACCCACGGCGTGACCTGGACCCAGAACGGTTACCGCGTGACCTATGCGGACGACGGCACCGAAGTCGAAAATCTGGATGCAGCGAAACTTGATCGGGATCTGAAGGTGACGATGCTCTGGGCTCCGGAGGAGTACGTCGTGTACTATGATCCGGATGACCGCATCAGTGGTACGACGCGTACAGAGGTGAAGGCCTACGGCCGCGCGAAGTCCTGGAAGAATCTGAAGGGAGATGGAGAAGTCCCCCAGAAGGAAGGCTATATCTTTACCGGCTGGACGGCGTATGAACCTGCGGGTGAAGGAGATAACGTGACCGCGGGAGTGGTGCTGCAGAGGCCCTTTGATTTCGGTACGGCGATCACGAGAAACTACTATCTGAAAGCTTCGTGGACATCGGTATCAGGCTACAGCGTACGCTATGACGCGGCGATGTATGAGACGACGGACGGCACATCCACGGTGAAAGTGCAGGGTACGTTTACGGACAGACAGTATTATGATGACCCCGCCACCTACCTTGACCAGGTTTCGGTTCCCGTGACGGCGGTGCAGCCCGAGGCGGAAGGCTACCGCTTCCTCGGCTGGCGCCTTCCGGAAGGCGATATCGTTCGCGGCGGAAGCTTTATCCTGGAGGCGGATAAATGTGACAGCGACGGCCGCTATGTACTGACCGCCGTGTACGGTGAGGAAACGGAAGGCACGACCGTGACCTACCATGCCCGTTATCCCGGTGTCTACGCGGACAATAAGGCGGAAATTCCGCACGATGTGATCAACGGTGACTTTACGGTCGCGGAACCGGATGCGACGGGTATCGAGTTCAGACGCGTCTATGTGTCCAACGGCAGTGCATACCGGTTCAAGACCTGGACGAACGATGAAAATGCCCCGGTTGTCGGTATGGCGGACGGATTTGATTACTTTGATCCCATGGAGATCGCGGCCGCAGGCAGGGAAAACAATCATCTCTACGCGGTCTGGGAAGTGATCGTGGGCGAGGTCTCCTATACCGTGAACAAGGTGTGGGACGATAATAACAACAATGATGGCATCCGCCCCGCAACCGTCACGTTTGAGATTCTGAACAACGGTGCCTTGCTGCGGACGGTGGAGCTGGGAAGCGAGAACCAGTGGCGCGCGTCGTTTACGCTGCCGAAGTACGATCAGTACGGTGATGAGATTGCCTACAATCTGACGGTCAGGGAAATCGTACCGGAGGGCTATACCGCGACGGTGAACGGCTTTACGGTGACGAATACGCTTACGCCGGAAGACCCAGGCCCAGGCCCTGACCCCGAACTCGACCCCATCAACATCTCCGTGTCCAAGACCTGGGACGACTTCGACAACATCCTTGGCACCCGCCCCTCCATGGTGACCGTCACCCTGTTGGCTGACGGCGTGGCGACCGGCTACACGCACACCCTCTCCGCCGACGAGAACTGGACCTACACTTTCCATAACCTGCCTGCCTCCAGGTATGGCGGCTACCCCATCCACTACACCGTCAGGGAAAGCGAGGTGCGGTACTACACGGCCGAATACAGCGGCAACATGCACACGGGGCTGCACATCAAGAACACCCTGATCTCCTACGGCAACGACCTCGTGTGCGGCACACCGGTTGACATCGACCAGCTCTGCCCCTGCATGGAGGCCGAGTGCCCCGCCACCGTCACGGCTGACGGAAACACCTACACCGCCGCGAAGATCGACGGCTACTGCTGGATGACCGAGAACCTGCGCACACCGGCCCCGAACGCCATGATCTACCGCTCCACGCTCAGCAACAAC
>JAFXPL010000058.1 GCA_017527945.1 Bacteroidales bacterium
GCAACCCTCCTCGCGAACCACATCGCGGTCGCACAAACAAACACGACACAGAAATAATCACCACAGACATTTCTATAAGCCACAACACATCGTCGCATGAAAAAGAGGATGTGCCAAAACGTGACTTTTGACACACCCTCCTCTGTTCAATTCTGTTTTTTTCATCCTCCCATGCCTCCGATAATCGGTGCCATCCACGTCATCGGGTTAGGTGCATGTTTTTTCTTTATTTCTTGTATAGCCCTGTCCCTGCCGTCGAGGAATGCTGTCGTAAAATCCGATTCTGACATTCCATTCAGGACATAAATGCAATCCTCTGTTTCAATTCCTTTTCCGAGAACGTTTCCGAAATCGTCCGTCACTTCATTTAGTTCGCTGAAAAAATCCACCGAGCAGTATGTTTCCCACCACGCCAAGCTCAAGCGTCTTTGATCCATGGATGTCTTGACTATATCGTATATCGCGCTCTCAAGTTTTATCCTTTGGTCTATGTCCATTGGTCCGTCTATGATTTGTTTTTCCATTACACGAGTTTTTTAAAAATTAAACCATTCTTCGGGATTGTTTCCCGGGTTCTCCCAGAAGCGTTTCGCCTGTTTCATCATCGCGGCCGTCTGCGCGGCGGTGAGGGTTTCCACTTTCTGCCGCATTGTATCAAGGTCGGCGCCGTACAGGGTGGGAGACCGTTTCAGCCGGCAAAGGTACAAAATTTTTGAAAGCTGTCTGCAACGAGGGAACGGGGTCGGGGCTTGCGCATCGACTTTTTTATTTGGGCGTTCCCCGTCCCTTGTTCTGTAATCGGATTATGGTGCGGTTGTTTAAGGGTAGGGGTGGTGGCGCAAAAAAAGCCGCCGAATCTCTCCGGCGGCTTTTGGAATGTGCGTTTTGGGAACTTATTTCGTGAAAATGGCACTCACAACGCGCTTCTCTTTGAATTCCGACGTGCCGTCAGTCCCGGACTCGTAATGCGTGTATGTGCGTTCGTAGCTCCACTCCATTTTTTTGTCAGTCAGTTCTTTAACAGTCATATCATAGGTGTCCACATCGGTGCGCAGGAACCCATCTTCCTCTGCCATTCTCACCACATTGCCGTTAACGGTGAGGCGTCCGCTATATTGTTTGCCGTTCTCGTTCATGAAATTCTCGGTGTAGTAGTAGTCTCCGTCCTTCTTTGTCACCCACAACGTGCCCTCTGTCCTCTTGATTTGCTCGGTCACCACATTTTCGTCAAGATTCGTGGCAACGGAGGAGTATTCCACCAGTTTCCAGGTCCCCAGCATTTTGTCGGGGTTGAAATTCTCGGCCGTGGTGTTGCCTTGGTTTCGATTGCATGATGTGAGGCCGATTAAGGAAACGGCAATGCAAAACAGCATGAAAAGGTTTCTTTTCTTCATATTTTTTATGCTTTATGGACTTCATTGTTAATGATTTGCATTGTCAAACCGTTTTAATCGCGAAGCCCTTAAACGATTAGACGGTAAAGACGCGGCAAATATAGGATTTTTTGCAATGCGGAGGACAGTCTGGTGTGATTTTCCCCCATGGCTTTCTCAATTCCGAAGTTGTCGGCTTTGTGACAACGGCTGGAGTCCCTTGACCGTTAACCGTTCCTCTTCGGCAGCTTCCCTGTCAGCCATTCGGCCAACGCGTCCACGCCTTCGCCGGTTTTGGCGGAGATGGGGATGACCGTTGCGGCGGGGTTGCGCTTGAGGACGTTCGCCTTGCACCGCTCCATGTCGAAGTCGAAGTAGGGCAGCACGTCCGTCTTGTTGATGATCACCAGGTCGCAGACGGTGAACATGAGGGGGTACTTCAGGGGCTTGTCGTCGCCCTCGGGCACGGAGAGCAGCATGGCGTTGCAGCTGCTGCCGGTGTCGAACTCGGCGGGGCAGACAAGGTTGCCCACGTTCTCCAAGACGACCAGGTCGAACGGTCCTTCGGGGAGGTTGTCGAGGCCCTGGCGGGTCATCTCCGCGTCGAGGTGGCACATGCCGCCGGTGTGTAGCTGGATGGCCGGCACGCCCGAGGCCTCCTGAATCCGCACGGCATCCACGTCGCTGTCGATGTCGGCTTCCATCACGGCCACGCGCACCTTGTCCTTGATCCGGTTGATCAGCTGCACCAAGGTGGTCGTCTTGCCGCTTCCCGGCGCCGACATCAGGTTCAGCAGGAACACGCCCTTGCTTTTCAGCTCCTGTCTCAAGGCGTCCGCATCTTTCTCATTGTCAGCGAAGACGCTTTTCTTTATCTCAATGATTTTCACTTCGTCCATATTGCTTTTCGTTTGCTGGCGCTCCGAGGAACGCCTTTTTTTAGGCCGCAAAGGTACATTTTTTTCGCTCAACCTGCAACCTTCGACTTTTTTTGTATCATCCTTTTGGAAATGTTTTAATTTTGCAGCGTCGTTTTTGTATAACCAAACCATCGCACCGATGAAAAAAACCATACTCCTTCTTGTTGCGCTTGCCTGTGTGACCGTCTTTGCGCAGCCGCAGCTTTCCACGGAGGTCTTCACCCCGCTTGAGTCGCAGGGCAGTTTCCCCGCCGACCTGCGCCGGGCGGCCAACACCCCGAAGTCCGACAAAGCCTACAACCCTTTCCTCGTGGCCATGCTCACGCAGGGACGGGTTGTCTATGGCACGGAGATGAACCAGTATCTTGACCGCATCGCCGAGCAGCTGTTGACCAATCACCCGCAGCTGCAGCAGGAAGTGCATGTCTATATTCTGCAGACCCCCGTGGTGAACGCCTACTCGATGCAGAACGGTGTCATCCTGGTGACCACGGGCATGATGGCGCAGGTGACCAACGAGGCGGAGCTCGCCTTCGTGCTGGCGCACGAAATCGCCCACTACAGCGAGAAACACGGGATGGAGAGCGACAAGTCGCAGAAACGTGACCGCGACGTGGTGAGCGGCTACCTGCGCCGGCACAGCCACTCCCGCGACCAGGAGTTCGAGGCCGACCGCGTGGGGCTGACCACCTTCTTCAAGGATTCGCCCTACAGCTACGATGTCCTCGACGGCATCTTCGACGTGCTGCTCTACTCCGACCTTCCCTTTGACGAGATTCCGTTCCAGCGCACGGCCGTGGAGGAGAGCTTCTACCACTTTCCCGACAACTATTTTCTGAAGACCGTCGCCAACATCGCCGACCGTTCCAACATGATCGACACGTTCCTCACCCATCCCAACATCGAGCGGCGGCGCACCGTGGCCAAGGGACTGGTCCGCAATCTCTCCAACGATGGCCGCAAGACGTTTGTGCAGCCCGAAGAACAGTTCACCCGCCTGCGCAACGTGGCTCGCTTCGCCTGCATCGACCAGATGCTCGTCAGCCATCAGTACGACAAGGCTATATATAACATATATGTGTTGCAGCAGTCGTTCCCGGGCAATCCGTTCCTGGAACGGTCGTTGGCCACGGCCTGGTACGGCGCCGCAAAGCACAAGAACTACGGACAGACGAGCACCATGGTGGAACCCTACCGCGAGGTGGAGGGTGAGCGGCAGCAGGTCAACTACCTGATGTCGAAGATGAACCGGCAAGAGTATTCCGTATTCGCTCTGCGCAAGGCCTGGGCAGCTATGCGGCAGCAGCCCGAGAACGAATACCTGCAAAGTGTGGTGAAGGACCTTATGACTGACATTTTCATCAAGCAGAAGATGCGCTTTGTCGATTTCTGCGACTACCCGCAGGGAACCTCCATGGAGGAAATCGCGCAGACCGGCGAGGACACCACCCGATACAGCAACAAATATGACCGCATCAAGCAACAGAACATGAGCGTCAAGGTGTTGCCGGAAGCCAAGTTCAAGGCCGTGAACTACATGCTCGTTGACATCCACAGCGACTCGCTGTTTCGCGCCATGGTGAACGACGTGGTGGTGAACGCGGAGATGCTCGCCGTGCTGGAGGAGGTGGGCGACAAGCACATCGGCAACGAGAAGTCTCTGCTCATCATGACTCCGACCTACCACACCTATGACAATGGCGGCAACATCAAGAGCGCCTCCAAGGACCGCCGCGACGCAGAGCGCCTGCAGGAGATTATGTGCCGTGCCGTCAAACGCTCCGGCATCACGCCCGTGACCTTCAACATGGACTTTTCTGACCCGGAGACCGGAAAATACAACGATTATGTGAAAATGTGCAGCTGGAGCCGCGATTTCAGTCGCGCCGGTGCTCTGAACATGCGCTATCACACTTCCGAATACCTCGATGACATCGCCGCCAGCTTCGGCACCCGCAAACTCTGCTACGTCAACGTGTCGGACTCCCCGGGCCGCGGCTACTTCCCCGCCAAGTTCTACCTCCCGTGGATCGTCCCCGTCTTCCCCTACACCTTGCCCGTGGTGACCGCCGTCCTCAGCCTCCGCCCCCACGAAGTCGATGTCAACTGCCTCATCATCGACATCGTGGACGGCCAAATCGAGTCCAACAGCCGCTACAGCCAGTACGAGGTCATGCGCAAAGCCTACGTCCACGGCTTCGTCTATCAAGAACTGGAACGCTACCTCAGGCGGTGAGTTTGGTTAGAGCTTAGTATTTAGAGCTTAGAACTTAGAATTTAGAGCTTAGGATTTAGAAATTAGAAATTATGAATACAATATTCAATAAGGGCTTAAAGCCTCGCGTAGGTCGCTCTTTGGTGGGGCGCTTCACGTTCTTGAGAGCGACGGTCATTCTTTTTTGCGCCATCGCGAGCGTGGTGCCGGCCAGTGCGCAGATGTACAACTACATGGGTAACCATGTCATCCTGAACATGGAGGGGAACTTCTCCCCGGCATGGTTCAATCCGAACCCGGTGAGTTCCTCGTGGAACGTTCCGGATGCGGCGAAGCGTTACCTTGGGGTCAACTACTTCCTGTCGCCGAGCGTGGAGGTTTTGGTCTGGAAGAAGGGGACGGTGGGAGCCGGCTACAACTTCTATAAGTCGCCGTTCAAGGGCACCGACTATCGGGTGCGGCTCTCCGACGGCCACTCCGGCTACTATTATGGTGACGATTTCATATACTCCTACACGGTCCCCGAGCTGACCGGCGAAATTACCGCACATGGCTTCAATCTTTATTACAAGCAATATATCAGCTCGGACGGTTTCGCCCCGCTTGGACATTACGTCAAGGTCGTGTTCGACGGGCTGTTCTACCGTTACAGTATGCCGCAGCCCGAAGGGATTATGCTCGCGGGCACGCAGACGCTGGCCGATTTCGAGCCGGTGTTCAACAACAAGGGGGCGATGTTCGGTCTCCGGGCCGAGTACGGCTACGACCTTATCCTCTTCGACCGGCTCAAGCTCAGTCTCGGGGCAAGCCTCGGCACTACGTTCGGCGGCTACAAGGCTCCGGGTGCGCAAATCAAGGACGAGCTGACGTTCAGCAACAGCAAACCCGAGCTCAACTTCGACAACTGGGCTCGCGGTCGCATCCTCGGTGCCTACTGGTTCGGCCTGAAGCTCGGCATCGGGGTCATCGCCTTCTGACGAAAAAAAGCGGAGCCGCCACAGATATGGCAGCCCCGCCCAAAATCGTCCGTTCAACTCTCAGTTCCCAGTTCCCAATTCTCAGCTCTCAGCTCTCAACTCGCAACTCTCAACTCTCAGTTCTCAATTACCGCTCTAACATCCGCCTCGATCACGTCCATTTTCGCGGTCGGTTCGTAGCGTTTCACCACTTTTCCCTTCTTGTTGACTAAGAACTTGGTGAAATTCCACTTGATGTCGGGATTTTTGTCGTATTTGGGGTCGTTTTTCCGCATCATGTCGTCGAGGAGCTTGCCGAGGCGGTCGTTGAGATCGAAGCCGGCGAAGCCCTTCTTGGCTTTGAGATAGACGAAGAGTGGAGCGGCGTTCGGCCCGTTCACGTCGATTTTCTCGAAGAGCGGGAACTGGGTGTGGAACTCGGCGGTACAGAAAGCCTGGATTTCGTCCATCGTGCCGGGGGCCTGTCCGCCGAACTGGTTGCACGGGAAGTCCAGCACCTCAAAGCCCTGTGCCCGGTATTTTTCGTAAAGGGCTTCTAAATCAGTGTATTGTGGGGTGAAACCGCACTCGGTGGCAGTGTTCACGATGAGGAGCACCTTGCCCTTGTATTGCGACAGGGACACCTCCTTGCCTTGCGCGTCCTTGACCGTGAAGTCGTGTACGGATTTTTGTCCGAATGTTGTAACCATCTGAGCCACAATCAATAAAAAGATTATTGTCTTTTTCATATCGTTATTGTTTAGGGCGGCAAAAATAATGAAAAATTGCAAATGCGGCAGACATCGGCAAAAAGTGTATCTTTGCCCGCTTAAAAATTGAAAGGGATGAACATCTACAAGGCTGATTTGCACACGCACACCCTGCTCTCGCCATGCGGGGATCTGGACATGACGCCGGACAACATCATCGCGCTCGCCTTGGAGCGCGGGTTGGATGTGATCGCCATCACCGACCACAACGCCACGCGCCACTGCCGGCTGGCCGAGCACTACTCGCACAATCGCGACATCTTCATGCTCTGCGGCGCGGAGGTGACCACCAAGGAGGAGGCCCATTGTCTGGCCTACTTCGGCGACCACGAGTCGTTGGACAAGTTCCAGTCTTATCTCGACGAGCATCTGCCCGACATTCCCAACGACCCTGAATTTTTCGGCGACCAGGTGCAAATCGACGAGGAGATGAACATCGTCTATGAGGAGCCGAAACTGCTGACCTCCGCCATCGACCAGACCGTCAACCAAATCGCCGACAAGGTGCACGAACTTGGCGGATTGTTTGTGCCGGCGCACATCGACAAGCAGAAGAACAGCCTCATCGGACAGTTGGGTTTCATCCCGTTCGACCTCGACTACGATGCGGTGGAAATCTCGAAGAACGGAAACAAAGAAGAACTGTTGAAAGTCCACAAATATCTGAAAAACAAGACGTTCACCCGAAGTTCCGACGCTCATTTCCCCGACATCATCGCCACTGCCCCCTGCTACCTGAAGATGGAGACCCGCAGCTTCGATGAAATCCGCAAGGCCCTCCACGGCGAAGACGGCCGCGAAGTCCTGCTGTCGATTTAGAACTGTTGGCTGTTGGCTGTTGGCTTTGAACTGTGAACCTGAAACTTGAAACCTTGAACTTAGAACTTAGACTTAGAACTTAGACTTAGACTTAGAACTTAGACATAGACTTTGAACTTTGAACTTTGAACCTTGAACTTTGAACTTTGAACTTTAAACTTTAAACCACATACAATGACCGTAAAAGAATTAGTAGAGAAAATGAACCTCACCGTTTTCTGTGGAGAGGACAATATGGACACGGAGATCAAGGGCGGATATGTTTCCGACCTGCTGAGCGATGTCATGGGATTTGCGCAGGAGGGCCACGTGTGGGTGACCTTGCAGACCCACAAGAACGTGATCGCCATCGCATCCTTGAAGGAGCTGGCGTGCGTCATTCTCGTGAAGGGCAACAAGCCTGACGACGACATGCTGGAGCAGGCCAAGGAGGAGGACATCCCCGTCTTGGGCACCACCGAACAAACCTTCGAGGTGGCCGGGCAAATCTACAAATACTTAAATGCTTAAGTATGAAGGATTTGTCGATGCACATCATGGATATTCTGCAGAATTCCACACGTGCAAAAGCGAAAAACATCACCCTTGAGGTTTTGGAGAATCACGACGCGGACACGCTGACGCTGATCTTCAAGGACGACGGCTGCGGCATGAGCGCGGAGACGGTGGAGAAGGTCGTCAACCCCTTTTTCACTACGCGCACCACGCGCAAGGTCGGCCTGGGGCTTCCTTTGCTGAAGCAGAACTCCGAGATGACTGGCGGGTCGATGAAAATTGACAGCGAGCTGGGCGTGGGCACGACCGTCACCGCCGTGTTCGGGCTCACCCACCTCGACCGTCCGCCGATGGGCGACTTGGCCGGCACTATGGTGCTCACCATCGCCGCCCATCCGGAAATACACTTCGTCTTCCACTTCCAACGCACCCAGGGCGGCGAGCAGACCACCGACTACGTGCTCGACACCGACGAGCTGTACGAAGCCTTAGACGGCGTGTCGCTGCAGGAGCCCGAAGTGATGTCCTACATCAAGGAGATGGTGGAGGAGAACATCCGCTAAAAAAGGAATATCCTTCCTTAAACAGCCTCGGAGAGGCAAAACGCACGAAAGTGCAATTAACCCCACACAAGCGAAGCGCAGTGTGGGGGCTATCAACAAGTAACTAAACATATCGAAATATGCCTGAAATGTCAACCAAGTTCGTCCCGAAACACAAGGGCGACAAGAACCCGAACCCCAAGCTTCTCAAGCTGGTTCGCCATATCACCGACCGTATCCCCGGCAAGATCAAGATGGATACCGACGCCCCCGAGTACTGGGGGCTCGCCTGCATCTTCGAGGACGAGATGGATGCCGTCACCCGCGAGGCCGCGCTGGACCTGATGCTCGACATGCTGCCCGGAAACCCCTTCAAGGTGCGCAAGCACTGGACCAACGCGCAGCTCCACGAGCTGAACCGCCAAAAACGCTACACTCCCGATGACAAGTCCTTCGACGACCTGTTGGATCTCATGGCCCGCATGGGAGTCATGGAGTACGACTATGGCGACAAATATACCAAGGACGGCCCTATTCCCGGCACCACCTACGAGCGGAAAGACCGCGTGTATTGGGTGCCCATGTTCGTGCCCGGCAGTGCCGAATACACCAACATGAACGAGGAACTCATGAAGAAACACCCCGAGTTGGGCATGTTCTTCGAGCGCATGACGTTCCTGCCGTTGGAAAAAATCACCCCGATGGTGCCCATGGGCGGCTCCGGCATCGGCATGCACGTGATTCCGGTCGAGAAAGCCATCTCCATGGAGAATCAGTCCATTGATATAGAGCATATTTCCTATTGGCTCAAACGCTACGAAGGCCATCTGGCCGTGGGCATCTGCTCCTGCCGTATCGGCCGCAAGGGGTTGGACGAGGGCTGCGCCGACGACTACCACGACTGGTGCATCGGTGTGGGCGACATGGCGGAATATCTGGCTGAAACAGGTCGCGGCCACTACATCACCTACGAGGAGTGCATGGCCATCCTGAAAAAAGCTGAGGACCATGGCTTTGTGCACCAAATCACCAATATTGACGGAGAAGGGAAGATTTTCGCGATATGCAACTGCAACGTCAAGATTTGCAATGCGTTGCGTACTTCCCAGCTGTTCAATACCCCCAACATGAGCCGCAGCGCGTATGTGGCGAAGGTCGATCCGACGAACTGCGTGGCATGCGGACGTTGCGTGGAATATTGTCCCGCCGGCGCCGTGAAGCTCGGTCAGAAGCTTTGCACCAAGCACGGGGAGCAGACGTATCCCAAGCAGGAACTGCCCGATGCGAAGAAGTGGGGACCGCACAAGTGGGACGAGGACTACCGTGACAAGAACCGTATCAACTGCTATCCGACGGGTACGGCACCGTGCAAGACCGCCTGTCCCGCGCACATCGCCGTGCAGGGTTATCTCAAGAAGGCAGCCGAGGGTAAATATACTGAGGCACTGGAACTTATCAAGCGCGAGAACCCGTTCCCGGCGGTGTGCGGGCGCGTCTGCAACCGCCGCTGCGAGGATGCCTGCACTCGCGGCACCATCGACCAGCCCATCGCCATTGACGCGGTGAAGCGGTTCATCGCCGAGCAGGACCTCAAAGCCGAGACCCGCTTTGTGCCGGAGGTGAACATCTGCTCCAACGTGAAGGAGTTCTGGGAGGAGAAGATCGCCGTCATCGGCGGCGGCCCGGCCGGACTGAGCTGCGCCTACTACCTCGCCACCATGGGCTACAAACCCACCGTGTTCGAGAAAAACGAGATACCCGGCGGTATGCTGCAATACGGCATCCCGTCCTACAAATTGGACAAGGCGGTGGTGAAGGCCGAAATCGACATCATGCGCGAAATCGGCGTGGACATCCGCACCGGCGTGGAGGTCGGCAAAGACATCACCATACAGCAACTCAGGGAGCAAGGCTACAAGGGTTTCTACGTGGCCATCGGCTGTCAGGGCGGCAAGCTGCCCGGCATTCCCGGCGAGACCATGCCCGGCACCGTCACGGCCATCGATTTCCTGCACAACTGCAACTGCGGCACAAAAGTCAACGGTAAGGTCGTGGTGGTTGGCGGCGGCAACGTGGCCATCGATGCGGCGCGGGTCGCCAAGCGTGGCGGCGCAGCCTCTGTCACCATGCTCTCATTGGAGACCGAAGACATCATGCCCGCCTCGTTGGAGGAGCGTCGCGAGGCCCGCGAGGACGGCGTGGTCATCAACCCCGGCTGGGGCCCGAAAGAGGTGCTGGGCACCGACAAGGTCACGGGCATCGTCTTCAAGAAATGCACCAGCGTCTATGACGAACAGCATAAGTTTAACCCGCAATACAATGAGAACGAGACGATTACACTGGATGCCGATATGGTGGTCTTCGCCATCGGACAGACGGTCATTCTCAACGACTTGCTGAAAGATACGAAGGTGGAGTTCTTCAGAGGGGTCTATCCCGTGGCCGACAAACTGACCTACCAGACCGCCGAGGAGGACATCTTCGTGGGCGGCGACTGCTACTCCGGTCCGAAGTTTGCCATCGACGCCATTGCTGCCGGCAAGGAGGCTGCCGAGTCGCTGCACCGCTTCGTGCAGCACGGCCATCTCACCATCGGGCGCAACCGCCGCGACTTCATCGAACTCGACAAGGACGACATCCGCGTGGAGAGCTACGACAACTCCTCCCGTCAGGTGGAGGGCGTGGCCGAGCAGACGGACAAGTTCCGCGAATACCACCAGACGCTCACCGAGGAGCAGGTGCGCATCGAGACGGCGCGTTGTCTGAGCTGCGGCGCGTCAGTGGTCGATGAGAACCGCTGTATCGGTTGCGGTATCTGCACCACCAAGTGCGCCTTCGATGCCATCCACCTCTTCCGCGACAATCCCGAGGCCAGCGTCATGCGCACCTCCGAGAACAAGTTCGACGGCATCCTCCCGTATATGCTGAAACGTGCCGCGAAAATTGTGCTTAAGAAGGGATAGTCTTATGCACGAGTTGGGGATAGTCTTCTACATCATCCGGGATGTCAAAAAGGTGGCGGAGGAGAACCACGTGGAGCGGGTCTCCGCAGTGGTCTTGGACATCGGGGAGGTTTCCACGGTGGTGCCGCACCTGCTTGACGACTGCTGGCGTTGGGCCGCCGACAAGGAGGATTTGCTGCGCGACTGTGTGTTGGAAATCAATACTATCCCGGCTGTGACTTGGTGCGATGACTGCAAGCAGGAGTACGAAACGGTGAAACATGGGAGAACGTGTCCCCATTGTCATAGCGAAAACACATGGTTGCTTCGTGGAAACGAAGTGGAAATCAGGGAATTGGTTGTTGATAAGTAGTCGATTCCTCTTGATGGGCCTCGGAGTGACAAGGCGCACGCAGTGCAAGTAACCCCATACCACAGTTTGCATGTGGAGTGGACGCCAGACGGGGATGCGGCTGGCCGTCAGCTTCAAATTGTGTTAGAGCTTGGAGCTTAGAACTAAGAGCTAAGAGTTTAGAGCTTTGAACTTGGAAACGAGATCGAAGCTCTTTATTTTTCTGCGTATTTCTGCGCGTTGGCTTCGTCTCCTTTGTCCGTGTACATGTAGTAGAGGTTTTTCTTGATGTTGTCGTTGTCGGGGGAGAGTTCGAGTGCGTGCAGCAGGCAGCGTTCGGCGTTGGCGAAGTCGCGTTTGATGGCGTAGCATATCCCCATGTTCTCCCATGCGCTGGCGAAGTCGGGCTGTTCGGCGACAATCTCCTCGAAGATTTTGACGGCCTCGTCCAAACGACCGTAACCGCGACCTAACACATTGCCTTTCACGTTTTTGGCCACGAGGTTGCTGGGATCTTTATCCAAAATCTTGTTGACCTCCCGCCAGGCATCGTCCACTTTGCCTTCGTCTAAAAGCTTGTTCACGGGGTCGAGCTCGTGCGCCTTTTGGGATTGCGTGGACATGGTCAGCAGGTTTTTCGCCTGTGGGTTCTCGGGGTCAATGAGCGTGGCGTTGCGAGCGGCCTGGAACGCCAGGTCGGGGTTCTCGTCCAAATAGGCCAGCTCGCTGAGCAGCAGGTAGGCATTCAGCGCGTGGTCGTCCAGCTGCAGGGCTTTTTCCAGATGTTTGTAGGCATTCCGTCTGTCGCGGTCCTTGTGGTTCTTCTTCCACAGTTGCAGGTAGCTTCCGCCTGCCGAGATGTTGCATTTGATGCTGTTCTCGGAGGTTTTCACGTCGGTCAGGAAGAGCGTGAAGTCATCCATCCAGGTGAAGTTCCGCGTGAAGGTCTTGACACCGAACAGCAGGCAGACGACCCCGGTGATGCCGACGGCCGTTTTCTGCAGCGCCGGCACGGAGGCGGTGGCAAGCCGGTAGAGCCACCATCCGACGATTAGGGTGAAACCGATGGACGGCATGAAGACGAACCGCTCGTTCATGAAGGTGCCCACGTTGAAGAGCAGGTTGGAGACAATCGAGAAGGTGATGATGAAGTAGAGGATGCCGAAGGCGGGGACGGTCTTCTTGCGGAGTTTCCAGACGCTGTAGCCTACAAGGGCGATGCAGCCGACCAGAATCAGCCACACGAACGGGTTACTGAAGTCGGTGATGGCAATTTGGTGCGGGTAGTAGTCGTGAGTGAGCGGATGGGGAATGAAGAGCAGCTTGAGGTAGATGCCCCAGGTGAGCAGCACAGTGGCGATTTGCTGCGCCCGCGTGGAATGGACGTAGGGGTTGTTAAGGATGTTGCCGGTAAGGTCGGGCTGCATCATGTTGCCCAACACCTTGTAGCGCACCCAAATGAAAAATACACTGCCTAAAACAATGGGAATCAGCGTGATAAGATAGTCGATGGGACGTTTTTTCTCGCTTGGGAGGAAGAACAGCGCCATCGGCACCACGGCAAGGAATGTGATGGCGTTCTCCTTGGAGAAAATGCCGAAGGTGAAAGTCAGAAGACTGATAACCAACCAGAACCATTTCCGTGTATCGACATATTTGAGGGAGCACCAGAGGGCGGCGAAGGCGCCGAGCATGGCGAAAATCTCGTCTCGCCCCTTCACGTTGGCCACCACTTCGGTGTGGATCGGATGCACGACGAAGAGCAGCACCGCGAGGAACGGCAGCGACTGGAACCACCTCTTGCCCTCGTGCTGCGGGAAAATCCGCGACAGCGTCTCATAGATCAGCAGGCAGAGCAGGATGAAGTAGAGCAGGTTCATCAGATGGTTGACGAAGGGCAGGGGAGTGTCGTAGAAGTAGTCCTCATGCGCGGCATTGTGCAGGTTGTAGTAGTCGTCGAGGTCACCGATTCGCTCTTTGATGTTCTTGCCAAACAATTGGCATTCAATCATGAACGTCAGTTGCGACATCGGTCTGTATCGTCCTCCGGCCACAATGGAGTGGTCGCTGCCGAAATAGCCGGTGAAGGTGTCTTCGGTGAAGATGGCCTTCACGGAGTCCCACCCACCCTTGAGGGTGTATTTGCTCTCAAGGATGACCATGCGGTCGTCGAGGGCATAGTGCAGGGTGAGGGTGTTGGCATAGCACAGAAGTGCCAGTACGGAGATGATGATGCGGTGGATTTTCTTCATGACGGATTAGGTGAAGGGTTGGTGGGTTAGTGGGTTAGTGGGTTAGTGGTTTAGAAGTTTAGTAGTTTAGTGGTTTAGTGGTTTAGTGGTTTAGAAGTTTAGTAGTTTAGAAGTTTAGTGGTTTAATGGTTATTAGTCACTTGTCACTTGTCATTAGTCATTAGTCACTTGTCATTAGTCATTAGTCATTAGTCACTCGTCATTCGTCGTAGCCTTAACCCTTAAAGGATGGCTTGGCGGATGCGGACGAGTTTGGAGAGTAGCGGTCGCAGTTGGTCGAGCGGGAGCATGTTGGCACCGTCGGAGAGGGCCTTGGCCGGTTCGGGGTGCGTCTCCATGAAGAGCCCGTCGAAGCCGACGGCCACACCGGCCTTGGCGATGGTCTCGATGAGATCGGGACGGCCGCCGGTGACCCCGGAAGGCTGGTTGGGTTGTTGCAGCGAGTGCGTGCAGTCGAGCACGGCGGGGCATCCGAACGACTGCAGGGCCTTCACGCCGCGGAAATCGACCACAAGGTCTTGGTATCCGAAAGTGGTGCCGCGTTCGGTGAGCATCACGCGGGGGTTGCCTGCCTCGCGCACCTTCTCCACGGCGTTGCCCATCGCCTCGGGCGACATGAACTGCCCCTTCTTGATGTTGATGGCCTTGCCGGTTTTCGCCGCCGCGACTAACAGCTCCGTCTGCCGGCAGAGGAACGCGGGAATTTGCAGGATGTCGGCCACCTGCGCGGCCCATGCGGCCTCCTCGTTCGTGTGGATGTCCGTCACCACGGGCACCTTGAGCTCCTCCCTCACGGCCTTCAGCACGGCAAGGGCCGCCTCGTCGCCGATGCCCGTGAACGAGTGCAGCGACGACCGGTTGGCTTTCCGGTAGGAGGCTTTGAAACAGAACGGAATCCCCAAATCTGCGCAAATTCCCTTGATTTCCCGTGCAATACGGAAAGTGATTTCCTCGCCTTCCACCACGCACGGCCCGGCAATGAGGAAGAAACTGTTGCCCTCGCAGGACATGATTCGTTGAAGCACTGTGTCCATATTCGTTTATTTTGGGCGGCAAAGATACGATTTTTTGACTTAGAACTCAGAACTTAGAACTCAGAACTTAGAACTCAGCTCTCAGCTCTCAGCTCTCAGCTCTTTGAACTTTGAACCTTGAACTTTGAACCTAGTTTAGTGAGTTTAGTAGGTTTAGTAGGTTTAGTAAGTTTAGCTCCCGGAAAAGAAACTCTCAGTTCTCAGTTCTTAGCTCTTTGAACCTTGAACCTTGAACTTTGAACCTTGAACCTTGAACTTTGAACTTTGAACCTTGAACCTTGAAACCTGAAACCTGAAACCAAAAAGGGAGACCCTCTCGGATCCCCCTTTGCAATGGTCATAAAGAATTTACGCGAGATTCGCGAAATACGCGGAGATTATCGTTTCACGACAAACGGTTTGGTCACCGTGCCGGCCTCCGTGGTCACGCGCACGAAGTACATGCCGTCGGCCAGGCCGGAGACGTTGACGGAGGTGGTTTCACCCGTCATCGGGACGGTCTGCACCAATTTTCCATACACATCAAACACGTGCAAGTCAGCACTCATTTGTACATTATACATTGTACATTGTACATTGACGAGGTCGTTCGCCGGGTTCGGGAACAACTTCACGCTGTTCTCCAGGTGGTTCTCGATGCCCACGTTGGTGGTGTGTGCGGTGATGATGGGAGACCATTCGCTCTCGTTGCCGCCGCCGCAGTTGGCCTGCACCTGAATCTCGTATTCGGTGTCGCCTTCAAGTTCGGTGATGGTGTAGCTGTTGGTGGTGGAGGTGGCGGAGGTGAGCTGGCCGTTCACGGGCTTGTACTGGATGTTCCAGCTGACCGCGTTCGGATTGGCATCCCAGGTGAGGGTGATGGCGTGGTTCTCGATGTTGGAGGCGGTGAGGCCGGTCGGGGTCACGCACGGTTCGGGCGTGTCGTTAGGCAACGTGGTGAAGGTCAGCTCGTTGCCATAAACGGTCTGTCCGTTGAAGGTGATGAATGCACGGAAGGTGTAGCCCGTGTTGGCAGTCAGGCCGGTGAGGCTGGCCGTGAAGTTGTTGCCCGTGCCCGAGCCGGCCACTTGCGTGTAGGTGCCGCCAGTCGTGGTTTTCCATTCGAAGCCCTTCGCCGTGACGGTCACGTTGTCGGGGTTCGTGATGGTGGCGTTCAGCGTGGCGGTGGTCTGTGTGACGTTCGTGGCGGCATTGGTGGCCACCGTCGGGTTGGTGACGACCGGGCCGCTGCCGTCGGTGGAGACCGTGACGTTGGTCACAATCGCGCCGGGCTGCGTACCGTTGCTACTGTCGTTGCGCCACAGGAAGACCAGCTTGCCCTGTCCATTGGCATCCGGGTTGGGCATGTTCACACTCACGTGGATGGTGTTGCCTTGCGTGAGGTTCAGCGTGAACGGGTTGCTTCCGTAGCCGGTCTGCGACTTATATGCGGAGAAGTCGAGTGCATGGGTGGAGTAGGTGTTGCTGGACTGCGTGTTCTGGCTTGTGCTGGGCGTGAAGATTTCCGTGCCCGGAGCCAAGAACACTTTGAAGTAGTCCCAGCTGCTTTCGCCGCCGATGCGCACGTCGAACTCCACGTGCACGGAGTCATCGCTCGGCATGTAGAACAGCTTCTCAGCCATCACTGTAGAACTGCTGGAGATGCTGTAGCCCGCGCTGCTGTTGTCGTTAGTGATGAACAGGGCGCTTTGGCTCTCACCGCTCGGCGTGCCCATCATCCAGTGGTTGGTGCAGGTGCCGTTGTTGAGTTCCCAGGCTTGGTCGGTGGTGAAGTCGGTGGTATAAGGCAGGTTCACGGCCACCATCGTGGTGGTGAAGTTCACGGAAATGCCAGTGGAGAGTCCATCGGGGCCGCAGTCACTGTAGATATAGACCGTGTAGGCCGTGATGGCGTTCAAGCCAGTGAGCGTGTAGCTCATGGCATTGTTGACGTTCACCGTGGTGCCGGTGCCTTGCGTGAAGCCAGCAGGGCCGTACTCCAGCACATAGTTGGAAGTGGTACCGTTCCAGCTGATGGTCGCACCGTCGCCCGTGATGTCGTTAACCGATGCGCTGGTGGGATGGAAGCAGCTCGGAATCACGTCGAAGGTGAGGTTGTCGAGGAGGTAGGAGACATCGATGCCGTTCATAGCGCGGAAGGCGATGTAGTGGTCGTTGCCCGTGTAGTTGTTGAGCAGGACCGTGAAGGGCAGCCAGGTGAAGGTCGCGCTGTACGTAATGTTTTCATACGGGGTGAAGGTGGTCGGGTCGTTCGGGTCGCTCATGGTGCCGATCTCGAACGTGCCGGCTGTGCCGTTCAGGTGGATTCGGGTCAAACCTTCCACCATCAGGGTGTTCAGCGAGATGCTCGGGTCGAACATCGGAGTGACCGCCATCGTGTAGCAGTTGGGCGTGTAGTGGAAGTCCAAGGAACCGCCGGCGTAGGCATCGTTGGTTGTGACATACACCCAGTGGTTGGAAGGGTCGCTGGCATGGCGACTCCAGCATTCCACGAAGTTGGAACCGTTCATGGAGGAGTACGTGTTGAAGTCGGCGAAGAAGGGCAGGGTGGTGATGGCGCCGCAAGCGGTGGTGAACTGGATGCCCTGGGAGAGCATGGAGCTGTCGCTGCCGCAGTAGCCTCTCACGGCCACCTGGTAGGCGGTGTTCGGGTTGAGGCCGGTCAAGGAAAGGGAGTTGGTCGTAGTGGTCTGGTAGTCCTGCGTGCCGTCGGAACCGAGGATGGTCACGCCGAACAGGTCAGCGCTGCCGGTCCAGGTGAGGTCGGCCGAGTTTTCGGTGATGTTGCTGGCCGCTAGGTCCATAGGAGTGGCACACGTCACCACCGTCAGACTGACGTTATCGACGGCTGCCGGCGGGTTGGTGCTGCCGGAAGTGTTACGCCAGTGGAAGTAGAGGCGGTAGATGTGGTCGCCGTTGCCCATGCCCGCGAACTGCGTGGCGGAGATCAGCATCTCCTCGTGCTGCCAGGTGTTCTGCTGGGAGAGCCAGTGCGAACCGACAGTGGGGTAGCCGGGCATGCCTTGGAGATCGTAGTTCACGCCGCCCACAGTGGGAGGATTGCTGCCGGCATTGGCCGTCACCACGGCGGGGTCAAGCCAATAGACGCGCAGGAACTCGTACGTGGCGTTGTTGCCTTGGGCTTTCCAGTCGAAGGAGAGCTTCAGCTCGGTGGTGCCGTCGGGAACTAAGATGTCGCGGAACGCATAGACATGGCTCTCGGTGCCCGTGTAGGTGTTCGACGCGCCGTTGTTGTTGGAGACGTACAGACCGTTCATGCCGCCAGGGGTCGTGTTCACGTCGCTGGTGCCGTCCGTGGGTGCGCCGATGTACCATTTGTTGGTCTGCGTGCCGTTCACGAGGCCCCACTGGATGTTGTCGGTGGCATCCTCGAAATCGGTGAGGTAGGGGATGGTGGCCGGGACGGTGGGCGTGGTGAAGCTCACGGGAGCCGTCAGGGAGGCCGTGTCGCCGTCGGAGCAGATCGTCTGCACCGCCACGGCGTAGGTGGTGTTGAGGTTCAGGGTCGTGAGCGCGAGCGTGGTGTCAAAGAC
>JAFXPL010000059.1 GCA_017527945.1 Bacteroidales bacterium
TCTCTCAGTGAAGAGACTGTATTGAAAAAAGCGAACCGAATGTTCAAAGGTTTGCAAGTTCTAAGCATGACTCAAGGATTTCCGGAAGCAAGGTTAAACCAAGAATGGAGAGCTAATGGTTGGCGTGAATTGGTGATAGAAAATTTTCACTTCGCGTTCGAGGTGGTTGACTATGTTGACGGCGAGCGCGTTGTGATCGTTCGTGACGCCGTACACAGTTTGCTGTACCATTGAATAGGTGCACCTCCCACCCGAGAATCTCCCCGTAAATCACGTTATTACATATAGAAACCTATCACCAAAACCTTAATCATTATGAAAAAATAACCCTGACCATCCTATTCATCGTCGCAGTGGTGGCGGCTTGGGCGCAGAAGTCCGACAAAAAAACCGTGAAATTGGAGAAGCGCTACGATGCCCCTCCCGCTGGTCGGCTTCCGGGTGATTGCGGTGAGGAAGAAGTGAACAGGATATCTGTCGGGTTCAAAAAAATTGTATCTTTGCACTGCAAAAATAGTCGAACAATACGACTATTTTTGCAGTAGAACGTATTAAAAAGATAGACGATGATTATACAAAGAGATCAGTATATCAGTGAGTTGTTGAGCAAAAGATGGAACGGGAAAGTGAAAATCATTACGGGCATACGCCGTTGTGGAAAATCGTTCCTGCTCTTCACGCTTTACAAGGATCACCTGTTGAACGAAGGGGTGACGCAGGAGTGTTTCGTGGAGCTGGCATTAGACAAGAAGGCACATGTAAAGTACAGGAATCCCAACGAACTATACGATTATGTGCTCCGAAAGACGAAGGATGACGAGAAGCGTTACTACGTCTTCATCGATGAGATTCAGCTGTCGTATAAAGTGAAAAACGAGGATGTGGACGAACGGTTGGTTCCCGAAGAAGATCGTGATATGCTCTACACCACTTTCTACGATATCCTGAACGACCTGATGGCACGCAAAAATCTCGACATCTATGTCACCGGCTCGAACAGCAAGATGCTCTCTAAGGACATCGTAACCAACTTCCGCGACCGCGGAACGGAGATTAAAGTCTATCCGCTGTCTTTCAAGGAATTTTACCCCGTTTCGGGGATGGAAAGGGCGGATGCGCTGGAGGAATACCTGACCTACGGCGGGATGCCGTTGGCGGTGCTGGAAAAGGACGAAACGGAGAAGCGAAAATACCTGAAAGGACTCCACAAGAGGGTTTATATCAAGGACATCGTGGAGCGCTACAAACTGAAGGACGACGAGGTGCTGGACGCACTGATTAATGCGCTGTCATCGGCCGTGGGCTCGCTGACCAACCCGCACAATCTGGCCAATGCGGCAGGCACGCTGATGAAACGCAACACTTCGGACAATACCATCAAAAACTATCTGGACTATTTGGAGGAAGCATACCTTTTCGTGAGTGCGAAGCGGTTTGATGTGAAAGGAAAACGCTATTTCGAGAACACACTGAAATACTATTCGATGGACACTGGTCTGCGCAACGCCAAGCTGAACTTCCGGCAACAGGAAAAGTCGCACCTGATGGAGAACATGATTTTCATCGAGCTCATCCGCAGAGGCTTCAGTGTGGATGTGGGCGTGGTGGAGCTGACCCGCGTGAAGGATGGCAAGAGGCAACAGTCGCAATACGAGATCGATTTCGTTGTCAATACGGGTCGCGAAAAAGTCTATATCCAATCGGCATTGAACGTGGACACTGAGGAGAAGCGTAGTCAGGAAACCTTCTCGTTGAAAAATTCGGGCGACTTCTTCCGCAAGATTGTCATTGTGGACGGAAACGCGAAGCCTTGGACCGATGAAAACGGCATCATGTATATGGGCGTTATTCCGTTTCTGTTGGAAGAAAACCTGATATAGATACCTTTTCCGCTTGTATAGATACACTCCTCCCCGCTGGTCGGGTTCAGGGTGATTGCGGTGCGGAAGAAGCAATTATGAATGCTGAAAAAAACAACTATAAAATTAAAATCTTAGTTGTGTAATTAAAACAATAATTGTATCTTTGCCGCCGTTAAAAATGATAAACCAAAAATCACCGAACAATGAACAACGCCGTCGTCAAATTAGTCCTCCTGTTCCTGCTCCCATTAGGATTTGTTAAGGGTCAAGAGATTCCCAACACGCTCACACCGGAGCAGAAGGCATACGAGCTTTCGCTGATATGGAAGGAGATGTCCTATAACTTCGCCAATATGGATAATTGTCAGGGACTGAACGTGGACAGTCTCTATGCCGCCTATATCCCCAAGATTCAGCGGACAAGGGACGATTTCGAACACTACCTGACGATGCAGGAGTTCTTGGCGCATTTCCATAACAACCACACTTACTGCATGATGCCGCAACAACTAATGCCTTCGTTGGCGATGATTCGACTACAGACGGAGTACAGAGACGGCAGGATTTACATCCGCAATATCAGTTCCCAATACGCTGACAAGGTTTCAGTTGGGGATGAAATTGTCCGTATTGACGGAATTCCAGCGATGGAATGGTTTACGCAAAATGTAGTTCCGTTGCTCTCTTGCACCAATCAGGAGACCTTGCTTGAGGCTGCAATGTTCACGCCGAATGCCACGCATCCCATGATTTTTCAACCGAAAAGCTATAACACCAAGCTGGAAATGGAGGTGAAAACGGGAAACGGCCTCAAAAAGCTGTCGATGGGTTACGACTGGCATTTTTCTCCATCAAAAGAACAAGAAGAGGAACAGTTGAAATACCATTGGATGGCGACAAAAAGCGAAAACTTGGCTGGAAATAATAATCTGTTTGTGGTTTTTCCGACACAAGATGCTGCATATCTGCGTATCGACGATTGCAATGCGGCCACAGCGGACACTTTCATGAAACATTTTTCCACAATTAACCAGCACAAAAATTTCGTATTGGATTTGCGCAACAATCTGGGTGGCGACGGTAGAGCCTACTCTCCCATAACGCCTTATCTTGTTGATAAAGATTCGATTATGTTGTCGGGAGTGTTGTTGCCACGGGTCAACAATTCCGCCTATCGGGCTTGGGCGGCTGCGAGAATGCTGTACGGGAATCCTGAATCTGTGGATGAATACACCAAACGGGTCTATTGTCCGCATCTGTTCAATAATGCGTTCGATACCATCCAAGCAACCACGGTGGCGAACGGGAACCCGGACTCGCAACGGTATCATGGGAAAGTTTACGTCTTGGTCAGTCCGCGCACAGCCTCTGCCGCAGAGGGTTTCGTGATGCAGCTCGTGCAAAGTCCGAACGTGTGCGTGGTGGGGAAAACCACTGCGGGTGCTACGGGTCAGCCGCTGGTGGTGCCGCTTCCCTCGGGCATCATCTGCATGATCAACTCCTTCAGAAGTTTTGACACCCGCAACCGCGACTGCTCGAACGGAGTCGCTCCCGATATTGTGATGGATTTCGGGAATTTCGGTGTCGAGGAAGTTCTAAAAATGGTGATAAAACGATAAGAAACAGAAAATCAACCACGATGAAAAGAATCATAACCGCGCTCATTGCGCTGACAACGCTCACCCTCTTCACCGCAGAGGCCCAAAACACGGAGTATTCGCGAAGCGGCAAAAATGGCGTTTGGTTTGAGGTGCGTAACGACACCGCGAATCCTTGCCGCTATACAGAGGACAACAAAATCTACCGGGAAAACCGGGTGTTCACCTTCGGGTTCCACTATTTCGATCCGCAGGGCAAAGAACGCTATATGAGGCACAAAAAGATTACAAAACAAGGGTTTTGTCTTACAGAGACGGGCGACACAACCGAGTGTACTTACGAAGTGTCAGATTTTTCTTTCTCGGATACCTTTGATGACCCCGATTCTTGCAGCAAGCGTTATGTCTTGGAGGTCGCATGCCACCATAAGATTTTCAGCAAAGATTATGACCAAACCGTGGAGGCATTATGCTTCCTTTTTACCGACCAGAGGTCAAGGGAAACCTCGTATTCGGGCATTGTGGAGAACGAACGGAATTTGTGGATGCATCCCATGAGAAGCCGCCTGTTTCGAATCGTCGAGATCAATCCCTTCCCGTATATCCAATATCCCATCAAAAAAGGAAAGACTTGGAAATGGCGGCTCTCCATCGGCAGTCAGTGGGGTGACGAGCGTTGGAAGACGTGGACGGGCGGCATCGTCAACAAGTACAAGTACAAGATCACCGACACGGATTGCGAGGTCGTCACGCCCATGGGCACGCTTTCGTGCGTGAAGGTGGAGGCCGTGGCCAAAAGTCGCATCGGAAAGACCTACCTCACGGCCTATTACAACGATACCTATGGTTTTGTGAAAATGGACAACACCAACATTGACGGGTCAAGGTTGCTGGTCGATTTGGTGGGGACGAATTTCTGAGGTGTTTTTTTCCTCTCACGCAATATCTTTCCCGCGAAACACGTTGGTCTTTATAATATTGTTCACCAACAGTTTAACCGTTATGAGAAAAACCATCTTGACCATTCTTTTGCTCGCAGCAACATTTTCTTTTATGGGTTGTTGCAACTCTCAAACGCATGCTGAAGAGATTGATGAGATTCAAATTATTGAACCAGTGGATACCCTCGCAAATATACCTATGACTATTAAGTTTACATCCGTTTACATCCCTTGTACCGTTAATGGCAAAACCAAA
>JAFXPL010000060.1 GCA_017527945.1 Bacteroidales bacterium
GAAACGGTGTTCGTAGCCGAGTTTTATGCAGGCACCGAAGCGAGGGGGCGAGGGACTTAGCCCTGGATAGGCAACACCATCGTGATAGACCTTATCGAACCCCACTGATACGTTTGTGTTGACCCCGATTGTGAGGATGTCACTGGTGGTCAACGGAATACGGCCTCCGAGTTCGAGCACCGTCTCGCCGATGTTGAAGCACTCTTTGGCATTTGCTGCTGTCCAAGCATTTAACCCGATGCCGAAGGAGAGACCGCCCCGGGCGTAAAAGTGCCCTGTGTGGAATTCTATCTCAATCGGGATTCTCAGGTAATGGTAATCCTCGTGGTTGGCTGGTTTGAAAACGCTTTCATAATCCAGACTGGTGTATATTCCCCAAAATCGACTGAAGTCGTACCGGAAGCCCACTCCGCCGCCAGCTTGTATGAAAGTGTCGGACCAAAACAGGTAACTGCATATCCCGCCTGAGGCGTTGGCGGTGATACTGAAGCAGCCTTTGTAAGTGCTTTCAGATGTTGTCGTTTGGGCATTCGATTGTATGGAAAATGCGAGCACTGCGACGAGTAAGATGTAATTTAGTCTCCTTATCATAACAATAATAATTTGATGAATAACGGTGATGCAAAGATAGAAAATCCATCTTTATAAAGATGATGCAAAATTTTCAAAAGGTTACAATGATTATCGTAGATTTCATTCAGTCAAATTGTTATGTGATGAATGAAAGGATATTTTTGTAAAATATCGCACTCTGACACTCCGAAAAGTTGTAAAATATCGCAGTCTGATTCCGGTACTTGAATTTGTGTATTTTTGCGGATTGATTTCGAATACCACCAAATATCACCACAATGATTAAATACAGCCAAGACATCCACGTTGAAACCGTGGAAAACAGCGGCAATATTGAAGGCCGTATCAGCAAGAAAATTGTCCTCACGCCGGCGGAAATGATGGAGCGTGCGTCGATGTTCAACATCATCACCCTGCCGCCCGGAAGCCGGATCAAGGAGCATCCGCACATCGAGGATGCCGAAATCTACTACATTTTAGAGGGTGAGGCCGAGGTTACCGACAACGACAGGACCGCCGTCATGCGTGCCGGCGATGTGATGTTCACCGGCAACGGCGCCCGCCACAGCATCGCCAACCACAGCGGCAAAGACGTGAAGTTTCTGGCATGCATTTTGAGAATGTAGAATGCAGAATGTAGAATTATGAATGCCAATAGGATACGAAGAGTGTTGGTAATCGCAGTGACCGTTTGGATCAGTGTGGTCGCGCAAGCGCAGATACGGGAGAGTGATACGCGCGATTATCGGGCCGCCCTCAATATCGTCGGGCTAATCACGGAAATTTCGGTTGCGCCCGACGAGCAAATATGGCTGACTACTTACATGGGGGGGATCTATTACACAAACAGCATTGACTCCAACTGGCATTATGGCCGTTTGGACCCTTCAGCCGAAGATGGCGAGGAGGATTATTTGGGCTTAAACAAACCTAATCTCAACCGAATCTCTTTTTTCAATGCCGACACCGCCATTATGACGGGTTTTATGCATTTCTCTGACGATTGGAAAAGTCCATACGATGGATACTATCGGACTACGGACGGCGGTCGCACATGGGAGCTTCGAAGCTTTGGCGGCGATGGCTGGATTTATGAAGCCTGCGTAAACAGTCGTGGAGACGCTTGGATCGGGACTGATGGCAAAACCATTCACTATTCCGACGACTTTGGAGAGCATTTCAAAGCGTTGAAGATTCCGTTTAAGAAGTCGGACAGAATTTATGGACTCTACATGGCGGATGCGTTTCGCGGCATAGTCGGTTCGGAAGCCAACGAAATTCTCATCACGGAAGACAATTGGCACTCAGCCCGAAACATACCCACGCCATTGGATCAGAAAAAAGTGGAAGCAAGCGAACGCGAGGATCAACCGCGCGTTGACAAAGTGCTCATTTGGGGCCCTTACCTGATTGCAAAGCAATGTGGAAAGTCCTTTTATACGCTGACAACGAATAAGATTGACTGGCAACCGTTTCCTGTCCGAATCATAGATCTCTCGTTGGACAAGGGTTGCAACCTGTTGTGTGCGATTGACGACAGTCTCAGGGTGTTGTGGTTTGCTTCACCCACGGAATATGGATCACCCTTAAACGAGCGTCTTCCTGCATATCCAATTGACATCAAAGCGGTTAACGGATCATTGTATATGATTCTGGCTAATAAGATGGTAGGGTGCGCCAACCATGAGGGACTGACTTGCCATATTCCCTGCACCACTGATCATCCGATAGAGGAACCTTGGTTGAAGGAAAGCGGTGAGCATCTGATTTGGGGTGAGGAAGACGGTCAGCTCTATATCGCGGACAAAATGGATAGCTGCTGGTATCGTGAGGCGGTACTGGATTTCCCGACCTGTGGCATCAAGTTGCTGAGCGACAGTGTTGCCATTCTTTGGGATGGTCTCCGGAACCATCTTTATTCTTTGCAAAACCACACCGTGAAGGATTACTCGTACAGAGAACCGTTGCACGATTTCCTCGCCGCCCCCATTAAGAAATTCACCATTTCGTCAGGCAGTCGGGGTTGTTTTCATTATAACGGCCATCAAATTGAGTTTAATGCGGAAGATAATTCGCTTTTCAATGCGGCTGTGATGTCGAAAGTGGGAGGTTATCAAGATAGGACGGATTCGCTGGTCGACATCACCGTGAATGGCGCTCAACTGGTTCGATTGCTGGAACATATCAATGCAAATCCTGATGAAACGCTTGAAATTCAGGATTTTAAAGTTACGGAAGTGGATAAAAAGCATTATATGGAAAGATTGCAAAAGCGGCTGGACATGGGATGGTATGACTTCAACAAGATCCAGAATAAGGACAAAGGTCTCTATGATTCGGTTCCTGTTATGCTGGACGGCATTGACAAGGCTACATTATACGACATCCTCAACATGGGTGAAGGTTTTACAAGCACCACAAGCAATTGGTTTGAAGTTGAATTTGTCAACCAAAACAACGACACCTGCAGGATAAGGAGTTCCTATTATGAGGATGGAGATCCGTGGTTCCTCCCATGGCGTTTTGAATATAACGACCAGCATTTCAATTGTTATAGTATTGCCCTTTCTCATTTTATAAACAACTGTCTTACAGCAGATTTTTATGGTCGAGAGGCCTTCGACAACGCCGTTCTGCTCATGAAAATCGGCGACTACTTTTGCCAGAAACGTAACTACTAACTGCTAACTACTAACTTCTAACCTTTAAAACCCCAACATGAAACACCTCCTCACCACCATCATCCTCTTAGCCGCAGCCCTCTTTCCGGCCGCGGCCTGCACCAACCTGATCGTCGGCAAGAAAGCCTCGAAGGACGGCAGCGTGATGTGCACCTACAACTGCGACGGCTTCGGCTTCTCCGGGTCACTGTTTTACAGTCCCGCCGGACGCCACGCCCCGGGCGAACAAATCGCCATCCACGGCTGGGGACCCGCGCACGAAGGGCGGTTCGTGAAGCAAGTCGAGTACACCTACAACGTCGTCGGCTTGATGAACGAGAAGCAGCTGACCATCGTGGAGACCACCTTCGAC
Organism: Bacteroidales bacterium; assembly: GCA_017527945.1. The sequence goes on from JAFXPL010000060.1 coordinate 3,607, forward strand.
GGACGGTTGGAACTCCAGAACCGCGAGGGGCTGCTCGATTATTTCTCGCTGATGCGGCTCACCCTGCAGCGTGCCGCCAACGCCCGCGAGGCCATCAAGTGCATGGCCGAGTTGGTGGAGGAGTACGGCTACAACAGCAGCGGCGAGAGCATCACCATCTGTGACCCCAACGAAGCGTGGATCATGGAGATTATCGGCAAGGGGCAGGGGAGGAAAGGCGCTGTTTGGGTCGCCCTGCGCATCCCCGACGACTGCATCTGCGCCCACGCCAACCTCAGCCGCATCCGCCAGTTCCCACAGGAACCCGTAGGGACGAAAAATTTTTCGCCCAAAATATCCCACAAATCTCTTAGCAGCAAACACCTCCAATACATCACCCGTCCCGAAGTCGAGTGCGTCTATGCCGCCGATGTCATCGATTTCGCCCGCGAAAAGGGTTTCTTCAAAGGCAAAGACAACGAGTTTTCCTTCCGCGATGCCTATTGTCCCATCGATTTCGAGAACGTGCGCTACGCCGATGCCCGCGTGTGGAGCTTCTTCCGCCATCACTATGACGAGGCCGAGATGGACAAGTACCTGCCGTATCTCAACGGCGAGTTCGACAAGTGCGACCATCTGCCGCTGTGGATCAAGCCCGACGCGCCGCTGTCGCTCCGGGACTTGCAGGAGGACATGCGCGACCATTTCGAGAACACCCCGTTGGATATGACCGCCGACATGACCGCCGGTCCGTGGGGGATGCCGATCCGTCCACTGCCGATGCACTTCCGCGACACGGCCGGCGTGAGCTACTTCCGTGAGCGGCCCATCGCCACGCAGCAGAGCGGCTTCACGATGACCTGCCAGATGCGCTCGTGGCTGCCCGACGACGTGGGCGGCGTCACTTGGTTCAACTGCGACGATGCCGACATGGTGGCCTACGTGCCGCTCTACTGCTGCATCACGCAGGTGCCCGACTGTTTCCGTCCTGAGAACAACCCGCGCACGGAGTTCAGCTTCGAGTCGGCCTTCTGGATGAACAACTGGGTCGCCAACATGATCTACCCGCGTTATTCGATGATGGTCGGCGACCTGCGGAAGGCGCAAAGCGAGTTGGAAGACTACTACTTTGCCGATCAGGACAGCGTGCTGAAGGCGGTGGAGAAGATGACTCCCGCCGATCGCCGCGACTATCTCAACAAGAAGAGCATCGACTATGCCGACAGGATGATGAAACGGTGGGATAAGTTAGCCAAATACTTGATTGTCAAGTATAATGACCAAGTGGTGCGCAAGGTCGATGAGAACGGGAATTTCCAGCGTTGGGGCTACGAAACGCCCGGCTACGACCTCCAGTTCATCAATTCCATCGGCACGGCGACGGGCGACCGGTACAAGTTGAAAGAGGTGATTGAACGGCGGGAGCGGTAATGTTTTAACAGCTTGCCGATACCGTATTATTTCTCCAGCTCGGCTTCGATTTTCGCTTCCACGTTGCCCATGTTGTTGGGCTCGAAGCGTTCCACCACTTCACCGTTGCGGTTGAGGAGGAATTTGGTGAAATTCCACTGGATTTTACCGGGTTTCTTGCTTTTGAGCCAGGTGTAGAGCGGCGATTCGTTGGCTCCGTTGACGTTGATTTTCGCGAACTGCGGGAAGGTGATGTTGTAATGGTCGGTGCAGTAGTTGTGGATGTCGTCGTAGTCGCCGGGTGCCTGTCCGCCGAACTGGTTGCAGGGGAAGTCGAGAATGACGAAGCCGCGGTCCTTATAGTCCTGGTACCATTGTTCTAATTGGGTGTATTGCGGGGTGTAGCCGCATTGCGTGGCAGAGTTGACCACGAGGATGACCATGTCCTTGTATTGGGCCAGCGACACGCTGTCGCCGTTGCCGGCCAGCACCTTGAACTGGTAGATTTTGTCCGTGAAATCCTCTTCCGGAACGGTGGAGGTGTCGTTGGCGACAGGCTCTTCCGGAACGGGCGGAGTGGGTTCGATGGGGTCGGGTTTGGTGCAGGCGTAGAACGCTGTCAGGACCATCAGCGCGATGGCGAGGATTCGAATCTTTTTCATTTTTTGCAGGTTTTAAGGCCGCGAAAATACATTTTTTTTGATACGGCTATGTGGGGGAAGCCGAAAAAAGTCGGAATACGGCTAAGGTTCGATGTTGAATGTCTCTTCGTTCTCCCAATAGGCGCGGATGCTGATGTTCTGCGGGAAGGCGAACATTTTCTCGGGCTGCCGTTTGCTGCGGTAGTCGCCGGGGTCCCAGCGACCGTTGCGGTTCTCGTCGCGGAAGACGCTGACGCGGTATGTCTCCGGGTTCAGGAATCGGTAGCTGATGGCCTTCGAGGAGGTCAGGATGTCTTCTTGGATGATGTTGTCCTTCAGCCAGAGGGTGGCGACATACTGCCTGCCGTCGTCGGGCAGCGCGTAGTTCATGGTGAGGGTGCCGTAGTCTTTTTCGGACTTGGTGGAGAACTGGGTGCGCAAGGTGTCGTTGGTGAGGTCGTTGTAGCCGAAGAACACGGAGTCACGGATTATCACGGAATAGGTTTTCTTCTCCGTAACGTTCATTGGCATAGGAAGTTCTGTGAGAAAAGTGTCGGGCACGGCATAGCGATAGACGGCGGTGTCTTTCCGGTTTTGCTGTTGGGAATAGACCCAAACCTCGAAGGAGTCTGCCGGGCGGATGGGGTAGGGGAACTGCAGGGTGAGCGGGCGGTGGTATTCGCCGGCGTGGAGGAACTTGGCGGCGAGAACGGGCTTCGCCTGTGTGCGTCCGCGCCCGGAGGCCGCTTTCTCCCGGAAAGGGGAGAGCCTGACAGTGTCCGTGTGCCCGTCGGCGGAGAGAATGAAAGCCGTCGTGTCGGTCAGCGGGGTCTTGAAGTACCAGGTGACGGTGTCGCGTGTGGGGTTGATTTGCTCGAAATAGTCGGGGGAAGGGGAGAGCGCGTGGGCGGAGAACAGGCCGACGCGCACTTTGTAGGGGAATTTGTAGATTCCGGCGGCGGGGTTCTCGTAGTGGGCGAGCTGCTGTGCCGTGTCGGTGGCGGCGAAAGTGAGGAGGAGGAGGGTCGGCAGCCCGGCTTTCAGGGAGTCGGCGGCGCTGTCGGGCAGGGCACGGAACGCCGTGACGGACTCGTCGAGGAAGGCGATTTCCTCGTTGGGCAGATCATAGCGGAGGTTGTTGTTGATGTCCTTGAGGGCGAAAATGCGGTAGTCGCCGGCAGCGATGTGCTTCAGGGTGAAGCTGCCGTCGGAAAGCGACTTGGAGACGTAGTCGGGGAGGGCGGTGAGCGGCAGGGAGTCGGCGGTGCCTTTGTAGAGCATCACGAAAAAGTCCTTGACGGGCGCAAGTGTCTTGGCATCGAGGAGGTTGCCCCGGACCATGAAGTCGTCGAGGCTGTCGCCGGTGCTGAAGCTGTAGTGGAGGTAGCCCAGCGGGTTGCCTTCGTGGAAGTCCTTGATGGCGTCGGAGAAGACTATGTTGTAGGTGGTGTTCGCCCGCAGCGTGTCCTTGAACTTGACAACGACCGATTTGCCCCTCAAGGTGTATTCGGGGGCGGTGGCCAGCGGCGGGGAGAAGAGGACGTTGTTCGTGGGGTTGTTGAGGGTGACGTATTCGTCGAAATGGATGCGGATCTGTTTCTCGCCGAACTGGACAGTGCCGTCCTCGGGCTCGGTTTTCAGCACTTTCGGCGGGGTGCTGTCCTTGGGCCCTCCCTGTGGGGTGGAGATTTTCGCGCAGCCGGCAAGGGCGGCGAGTGCTGTCGCGATAAGGAGAATGGCACAGATTTTGTTCCGTATTCGCATATCCAAAGGGTTGATACAATTTAGGACGGCAAAGATACATTTTTTTGGAATTTCCGAAAAAGGGACTCCGTTCGGCGAAAGGAAAAAAGTGCTATTTTTGTCGCCGTTTTTGAGCCTTGGTAAAGGCGAGGGGTAGCCCTATAATATTCCACTGATTATTAACAAATTATAGGACTGCTTTATGGAAAAGACAAAACTCCGTTCCTACATCTACAATGCCGTGATCATCCTGCTTCTGATAGCGGGAATCGTCTATGTGGTGCTTCAGTTCACCCATTTCGGGCACGTGGAATACACCGACAACGCCCGTGTGTGCCAGTACATCGCCCCGCAGAACACCCGCGTGCAGGGCTTCATCCGCGAAATCCGCTTCGAGGCCTACCAGCACGTGGATGAGGGCGACACGCTCGTCATCTTGGAGGACAGCGAATACCGGCTGCGGTTGGCGCAGGCCCGCAGCGACCTGGCCCGCGCCGAGCAGCAGAGCAAGCAGGCCGGCTCCTCAGTGCTAAGTGCCGCAAGCAACATCAACGCCACGCAGTCGCTGCGCGAGGAGGCCCGCGTGAACATGGAGAACCTTCAGCGTGACGACCGCCGCTTTGAACAGCTTCTCGCAACGGGCGGGGTTTCGCAGCAACAGTACGACCAGACCCACACCGCCTACCTCGCCGCCAAGGCCCGCTACGAGCAGATCTGCCACACCATAGACATGCAGCAGAATGTGGCCGACGAGCAGGGCTACGGCCGCTCCGCTTCCGAGGCGGCGGTGAAATTAGCGCAGGCCGCCGTCGAGCTGGCCGAACTCAACCTGTCGTACTGCTACATCATCGCCACACACTCCGGCATCGTCGGCTCCCGCGACATCAACATTGGCGAGCTGGTCAACCCCGGGCAGACGCTCGTCAGCATCGTCGATGAGAACCAGAAGTGGGTGGAGGCCAACTACCGTGAGAGCCAGTTGCCGCACATCAAGCCTGGCGCGGAGGTGCGCATCAACGTGGATGCCGTGCCCGACGTGAAGTACACCGGCCGCGTGGAAAGCCTTTCCGACGCCACCGGCAGCGCCTTCTCGCTGCTGCCCATCGACAACGCCACCGGCAACTTCGTCAAGGTGGAGCAACGGCTCACCGTGCGCGTCGCCCTCGACGGGAACAGCACCGAGGAGCTGAAACGGCTCAAGGCGGGCTACAGTGTGGAGTGTGAGGTGAATACTGATGCCATGCAGACGAACCATCCTTTCGTGATGCCCATGTTCCGGGCGTTCGTGCCACGGCGTATCCAGCCGTGGATCTACCTCGTGCAGGTGATGTGCATCCAGTTCTCCGGCGGGGCCTATCTCGGCGCGTTGGAGGCGGTGCGCGGCACCACCAACCTGATGCTCGAAGACCTGCTGATGCTGCTATACACCGGCTTGGCGGGCATGGCGGTTTGGTTCCCGATGCTCTTCCGGATGAAGTTCCGCTTCACCAACCAGCAGCTGCTCTGCGGTGCGGCGGCGGTGATTGGCATCTGCAACTTCATCACGATGAGCACCACCAACATGGCCGTTCTCCTGCCTGTCTGCTTCATCGCGGGCATGGCGAAGATACAGGGCACCTTCGAGTGCATGAGCAACATCCAGCTGTGGATCACGCCGCCGCGCGACTTCGGGGTCTTCTTCCCCGTGCTGCACATCGTCCTGCTCACCGCCATCACGGGCAGCGCGTGGGTGGCCTCCGTGGTCGCCTTCCACCTCCCGTGGCAGATGATGCACGTGCTCACCATCGGCACGATGTGCTTTGTCATCCTCGTGCAGCTCACCCTCTGCAAGCCCTTCTGCCCGATGCCGCAGCGGATGCCGCTCAGGGGTATCGACATCACCACCGGGCTGTTGATGAGCGTGTTGATGCTGATGGTCAGCTATATCCTCGTCTATGGCGACTACCTGATGTGGTTCCGGTCACCGCGCCTGCGCTGGATCGGCGCCGTCGCGCTCATCCTGCTGGCGTTCATCCTCTACCGCCTCAAAACGGTGGAGAAACCGTACATCTCGTTGGCGATTTTCCGTTACAAGAACGTGGTGGCCATCTTGTTGGTCACCGTGGTGGCGGAACTGCTGCTCGGCGCGGAGCATTCGTTGGAGGAGATTTACTGGAGCGAGGTGCGCGGGTTGGAGGAGCACACCAAGACGGGCCTGTGCCTGTGGTCGCTGCCGGGCGTGTATGCCGGCGTCGTTGTCACGCTGTTCTGGCTCGGGCACAAGAAGTGGAAGGTGTGGAAACTGTTCGCCATCGGGTTCGGCTGCATCATGGCGTATGCGATGAACATGTACTTCCTGATGGATGTCAACGTCCCGATCACGGCCTATCGGTGGGCGTTGATGTTCCGGGGGTGCGCATACGCGGTGCTTGCGGTGTCGCTGATGTGGTCGCTCCACGAGTCGGTGCACGAGCTCGAACACTTCTTCATGGCGCTGTTCATCTTCAACGTTATCCACATGTACCTCGCGGGAGCCTCCGGTTACGGGCTCTACACTACGCTGTTCCAGCACTTTATGGCCGACAATATGTCGCGGTACGGCTCCTACCTGACGCTCACGGGCGTGGACATGCGGCAGTTCGACATGAGCGGTTTCATGAACGGCTACTACCTGCACTCGATGATGTCGGTGACGCTGAAGCAGATTTTCGGGCAGATCATCTGGGCGGCGGGCTTCATGGCGATGGCGTTCCTGCTGTTGGACATCCCGCGCGTGCGCACAGGCATCGAGAAGGTGCCCTACTGGCCGGTTTACGGCATCAAGATGCTGGCGCGGATGAAGAATCCTCGCTGAGAATCGGCTCAAATCATTAAAAAAAAGGGGGATTATCGGTGCAGAATGAGCCGATAATTTGCGAAAAATTACTATTTTTGCACCGATTTTTCTAAAGACAAGGTTATGGATACTTCTCGTAACATATTGGAATTTCTGCATTATCATCCGAACGTTTCCCGCCAGGAGATTGCAGATGGAATTTCCTTTTCCGAAAGCGATGCAACGCTTAAACGTCTGATTGCCAAGGAGGTGGAGAATGGTAATATTTTGGTGGAGGGCAGGGCTCGCGCCACCCGTTATTCTCTTTCGCCGCAGGCTCATCTCACTATGCCGCTGAACATCGACACCTATTTTCTGAAAGAAGCTGACGAACGTTTGGTGCAGACATCCTTCAATTTCGAACTGATCACCACTCAAATACCGCAAGTCAAAATCTTTTCTGAGGATGAATTGCAGCGTCTCAATGCCTCTCAAGCGCTATTTCAGAAACACCTTGCCGAAATTTCGGAATCGCAATACCGTAAGGAAATGGAACGATTGGGCATAGACTTGAGCTGGAAATCTTCGCAAATTGAGGGCAACACCTACTCTCTTTTGGAGACGGAACGCTTGCTGCGGGAAAGCAAAACCGCAGACGGAAAGACAAAAGAGGAGGCTGTGATGTTGCTCAACCACAAGGATGCCTTGCGTTTTATTCTTGACAATCAAGATTACATGAAACAATTGAGCATCAGAAACATAGAGGACATACATACAATTCTGACGAAAGAACTGTCGGTGGACAAAGGGTTGAGACACAGGCGTGTGGGTATTACTGGGACCAATTACCGTCCTTTGGACAACGAATTCCAGATTCGGGAGGCCATGCAGGCAAGTTGCGATGCGATTAACGCAAGGGAGAACGTTTTTGAGAAGGCCATCCTCGCTTTGTTGTTGTTCAGTTATATCCAGCCCTTTATGGATGGCAACAAACGCACGGCCCGTCTGACGAGCAACGGCATACTGATTGCTTTTGGCTATTGCCCGCTGTCGTTCCGCACGGTCGATTCCATCGACTACAAAAAGGCGATGTTGATGTTTTACGAACAGAACAACCTGCATGCTTTCAAGCAGATATTCATTTCGCAGTCCGAATTTGCCACGGAAGAGTATTTTTAACGGAGTAAAGATATTGATTTCAACATCAAAATCGCCGTCGCGCCCATCCTGCTGGCGTTCCTGCTGTTAGACATCCCGCGGGTGCGCACAGGCATCGAGAAAGTTCCCTACTGGCCGGTATATGGCATCAAGATGCTGGCGCGGGTGACGAATCCTCGCTGAGAATCGGCTCAAATCATTGCGAAAGACAGGGATTACTGGCGAGAACATCTGCATCGACGGAGGAATGACCCGCCAGATGATCTACCACGGGGAAAACGGTTGGAGGTTGCAATAAACGGCTAATTGGGCCAGATCGATGACTCGTCCCGTTTCATGATGTAGCGGAAATCCCTGTCGACTCCACTGGAGAACGGTGCCAGCACCAGCTCGTTGTTGGTGAGCTTTTCCACTATAAACACCCTTCCATTATAGCAACCTCCTTGAATCTCCAGCAACCATTTGCCGGATTCTTTCGAGAGAGTATAACTATGCCACGCTGGGAGACAGTCCGTTCGTGAGAGGCCACCCCAGCCGCCAACACGCTTGTGGTCACGGGCACCGCAAGCGAGAACGACATCCGCAAGGCCGTGGAGCAAGCGGGCTTTGAGTTCAAAGGGGTGAAATAAGAAGGTGGAAATACAGCGGCAGCAGTATTCCGATGATTATGGCATTCATTACATTAATCTTTCACGCTGCAAAAATGCACATTTTCTGTCAGAAAGGAATCCCTATAAATGGCTATTTTGCGGGGAAATTGTCACTCTACGGTTAAACGGGCACAATTGTATAAAGTCTCACATCAGAATATCTCACCATTCCAAAGCATTTTCAGGAAGTCCAAGACATAGACGAGTTCCGTGTCGCCGGACCGGCGAATCTTTCCATCAAACCTTATGATTTTGTGGAGTGTACTCCCGATTTTTCCATAAAATTCGGGAGTAATGGCTTCCTGCGTGGGCGGCTCTCCACGGATCGCGCGGATCTGCGCGGATTTGCAATGGATGACTTTTGCCTTATATCTTGCTTTCATTGTTTCACGCAAACGCACGCTTCGGCCAATGGATGGGGTGGCCTGCGGCCAGAAATCTGTGAAAATCTGGTTGGAAAATCTGAGAAAATAGTTATAGCTTAGTAATGTTTTCGCATTGTTTTCGCAATATAATCGATTTTTGGATTGCGAAAAGACGCGGAAGGGGCGATAATTTGCGAAAAATTATTGTTTTCGCACCGATACGGAATAGAACAATCTGCACGCTTTCAAGCAGATATTCATTTCGCAGTACGAATTTGCCACGGAAGAGTGTTTTTAACGGGGACAATGGGTGGAGGTTGTCGCCAATGGAATGACGATGGCTGAAATGCGACAATGCCGGATTATGTGTGGCACCGAAACGAAGTGCTCAAACCTGACGAGAAAATATTTTTTCGGGCAACTATTGCATAATCAAAATTTATTGTATTTTTGCAGCGTCGTTGCGGATATTCTTGAAAAATCCGCAACGACGCTGCGGAAATTTTGTTCGTTATGTACCATAGAATATTCGATATTGAGAA
>JAFXPL010000061.1 GCA_017527945.1 Bacteroidales bacterium
CTCCTTCTTCTGCTGGAAGAACTTGTCGAGCGTGGATTTGAAGCGCATCCAGATCTCGTCGTTGAGCTTGGCGGGGGCGGGGCCGAGGGTCTTCCAGAGGTTGAAGAGCTCGGTCAGCTTGTCGCCGACTTCATTGTATTCGGAGACCTGCTCGATGGGTTTGGCCACGAGTTCCTCGGCCTGTTCGCAGAGCACCACTTTGGCGTTGTAGTTGTTCTGCTCCTCGGCGAAGAGCTTGTCGTAGTGTTCGCGGCGGCGCTGGTTGATCTGGTCGGAAGCGGTTTTGAAGCGTTCCCAGATCTCCTCTTTCTTGTCGTCCGGCACGGGTCCGATTTCCTTCCACTGGCGGTGGAGTTCCTGCAGTTCGTTGAATGACTGGTTGATAGAGTCGTTCAGGAGCAGGGATTCCGCTTTTTCGCAGATTTGCAGCTTGCTTTCGAGATTCTTCTTATAGTCGAGCATGCGCATTTCGCGGTTCATGCGGACGATGTCGAAGAATTTCTCGATGTAGAAGTGGTAGTTCTGCCAGAGGTTGGTGGATTCGGTTTGCGGCACGGGGCCGATGGCCTTCCACTGTTCCTGGAACTCCTTCACGTGGTCGTTGAGGACTTTCAGGTTGGTTTCGGTTTCGAGGAGGCGTTTCAGTCCCTCGATGATATTGTTTTTGAGTTCTAAGTTCTTGATTTTCTGTTGCTCCAGTTCCTCGATGAAAGCGGCCTTGTTGTCCTTGTAGGTTTGGAAGGCGGTGTTGAAGCGTTTTTCGAGTTCGTCGGGTTCGTTGTGGAACTCGGGCATGGCAGGGGCTTCCTGTCCTTCGGGGAGTTCAGCGGCGGCGGCTTCAGCGGCGGCCTTCTCGGCCTCGAACTTGGCCTGGCGCTCGCGTCTGCGCTCACGCAGGAACTCGAGGGCCTTGGCGCGGATCACGCCCACGCGCTGCTTGATGACGTTGAAGTCGCGCTCCTCGACCAGCTTTTCCAGTTCGGCGACGCATTTCTCAAGGTCGAAGCCGGCGTATTCGGCCTCCACCTGCTCCAGTGTCTCCTCGGGCTTGGCGGGCTCCTCGGCGGGTTTCTCGGCAGGAGCTTCAGCGGCTTCCGGCTGGGTTTCGGCAGGGCTCTCCTGGGGCGCTCCGGCGGAAGTCTCGTTTTGCGGTTCCGCTACGGGTTCCGCGATTTCAGGTTCCACTGCGGATGCGGGAGTTGCATTTTCATTGACGGCTTGGGTCTCTTCGGAGACCACGGGGCTCACCTCATTGTTCTGAATCTCAGAATTTTCCGGGTGAAGAAGTTCTTGTGATTCCATACTTTTTTGGAGTTTTTGTGATACAATAAAAACGGCCGCGAAAATACACTTTTTTTTTGTCCCTCTAAAATAATCCGCCAAAAATGCGTCGACGTTTTTTTTTTCGACATATCAAAGGATTTTTTATCTTTGCCGCCGTATTTTAAGAAAATTAGTGCATTATGAGAAAATACGTTTTACCCCTTTTGGTGGTGGCTTTCTTGACAACAGTCTTCGCTGGCTGCAAGCCCGACGAGGAACTCTACGACCCCACTTGCAAGATCAGCAAAATCTGGTATCGCAGCAACAGCGATTGGGACCATCCCAACGAACGCTATGTCTATGACAGCAAGGACAAACAGCTGCAGGAGATTGTAATCGACAGCGCCTACTCCTTCAAGTTCACCTACAACAAGGACAACACGGTGAGCAAGATCGAGCATGTCGGCGAGCTCTTCACCGAAAGTGTGACGCTCCAGTGGACCGACCGTTTGGTCGATAAAATGACCTATACGATTGACGGCCAAGTGCGTGCGGAGTATATCTTCCACCGCCATACGGACAAGAAAGACCCGGCGAAGGGCCGCATCGACTACATTGAGACCATGGCTGACCGCATGTTCTATGACAGCCTCTTTATTCGTCCAAAAAGCAAGAGTTTTCCTCTTTATTATAAAGTGTTCGGCGAAAACCGCGAGCTCGCTGAGGCTGTGGTCAACAGCGGCTCGAAGGATTTGCAGATCTATTCCGTCCGTCGTTTCACCTACGATCCGGGCAAGCACAAGAAATATGAGAACATCGCTTCCTACGTGGAGGAAATCCCCACGGCCATGACGGTGGTGACCCATACCTTCCAGTACGACCCCAAGTCCTACAACCCGTTCTACGGCCTGCCGTTCGCATACGCCGGCGTAGATGGCTACACGCTGAACCTCAAGACTGCCGAGCATGTCGAGACGATGGTGGCCGGAAACCTTTCCAAGGTAGTGGACGTTGCCTACAGCTACGATGGGATGCATTACATGAACGACAAACATTATCCGCGCGAGTTCGTGACCCGCTCCTCCGAGACCGGAAATATTCCGACTCATACCTATATTCTTTATAAGAAATAAGCGGGGGTGATAGGCATGAAATTCCATCAAGCCGGGAAGCTGATCATATTTGTCAGCCTCGCTACCATATTGCTGACCTCCCTCTGCTATGTGCTTTTCTTGGCGCACCTCTGGTGGGTGAACGTGATTTTCTTTGCCGTGATGCTGACCCTCGGAGTGCTGATTTTGCGCTTTTTCCGGGTGCCTACGCGTGTGGTCAACAAGGTGGACGACGGGGTGCTTTCTCCCGCCGACGGCACCATTGTGTATGTGGGCAACGCCTTCGAGCATGAGTATTTCAAGGACGAACGGCTGAAAATATCGATTTTCATGTCCATCAACAATGTGCATGTGAACAGCTACCCCATCACGGGCGAAATCTCCTACACCGCCTACCATCCCGGCAAATATGCCCTCGCCAAGTTGCCGAAGTCGTCGGTTGACAACGAGCACAACACGGTGGTGGTGCGCAACGGCGAGGTGGAGGTGCTTTTCCGGCAGATCGCCGGTTTTGTGGCGCGCCGCATCATCAGCTATCCCGAAGTCGGCGACCATGTGGAGCAAGGCGAGGAGGTCGGCATGATCAAGTTCGGCTCCCGTGTGGATGTCTTTCTCCCCAAAACCGCCACCGTCGCCGTCAGCAAAGGCGAAAAAGTCGTCTCCAAAAAGACTGTGCTGGCGTATTTTTAATGTACAATGTACAATGTATAATGTACAATGTATAATGTGTCCCAATAACCGACTAACCCAATAACCGACTAACCGTTGAAACTAAGCGTCGTCATAGTAAACTACAACGTCTCGGCGTTTTTGGAGCAGGCGCTGGCGGCGGCTTTGAAGGCCATGCGCGGCATTGAGGGGGAGATTTACGTGGTTGATAACCATTCGGTGGATAATTCCGTGAGAATGGTGAAGGATAAGTTTCCGCAGGTTAAACTTATTGAGAATCAGAAGAATGTCGGTTTTGCGAAAGCCAACAACCAGGCCATTCGCGTCTCCTCCGGCGAGTATGTCCTTTTGCTCAACCCCGACACGCTTGTGGAGGAGGACACGTTCGCGAAGTGTATTGCCTTCATGGATGCCACCCCCGATTGCGGCGGTCTCGGCGTGAAGATGGTGGACGGTCGCGGCCGTTTTCTGCCCGAGTCGAAGCGGGGCATCCCATATCCGAAATCATCGTTCTACAAACTCTTTGGCCTTTCGAAGCTGTTCCCAAAGTCCAAGAAGTTCGGGGCTTACCATGCCACCTACATCGGTGAGGACGAGACCCACGAGGTGGAGGTTCTCTCCGGTGCCTTCATGATGATGCGGCGCAAGGTGCTGGACCAGGTCGGCCTGCTTGACGAGGACTATTTCATGTACGGGGAGGACATCGACCTCTCGTACCGGATCCTGAAAGGCGGCTACAAGAATTACTATTTTCCGCAGACGCGCATCATTCATTACAAAGGGGAGAGCACCAAAAAGGGGAGCTTGAACTATGTGTATGTGTTTTACAAGGCCATGCAGATTTTTGCGCGGAAGCATTTCTCGGCGAACAACGCGAAGGTCTTCAATGTGGCCATTGACTTTGCGATATGGTTCCGGGCGTCGTTGGCGGCGTTGAAGCGACTTGTTGACCGCATTCTGCTTCCGCTGCTTGATTTTCTGCTTATATTCGCGGGACTTTTCGCCCTTTCCAAGTATTGGGACCACACGGTGCTGTATCAGCGCAACTCTGCATTCCCCGACTTTTACTTTTACCTCGTCCTGCCGAGCTATGCGTTGGCATGGCAGTTGACCGTGTGGCTGTGCGGCGGCTACCGCAAGCCGGTCAGCCGGAAATTCCTCAACCGCGGCGTTGTGCTGGGCACGGTGGCCATTCTGCTGGTTTACGCCCTGCTGCCGGAAACCATGCGCTTTTCCCGCGCTGTGGTCGTGATGGGCGCAGTTTGGACCTTGTTCGCCGTGAACGTGTTGCGGCTTCTGCTTGCCAAGGCAGGCTTCTTGGAGATTGACAGCCAGCGGCAAGGCCAGCGCGTGGCCATCGTGGGCAGCCCGCAGGAGTGCGAGCGAGTGCTCAACATGGTGCAGTCGATGAACCCCCTCTGGAAGTCGGTTTCGCTGGTTTCCACCGACAGCCGTGAGGGTGACGGTCCCCTTTACATCGGGCATGTTGCCGATTTGGAGGACTTGCTCACCATCTATCAAGTGAACGAGGTCATCTTCTGTTCCCGCGACATTCCCGCAGACCAAATCATCGGCTGGATGAATCGCCTTCAGGACAGGCAGTTGGAGTTCAAGATAGTTCCCGAGGACAGCCTTTCGCTCATCGGGAGCAATGACATATTCACGGCGGACGACCCCTACATGCTTCCGCTGCATTCGGTCTATCAACAGCGGTCACGCCGTCAAAAGCGTGCTTGGGATGTTGTGGCTTCGCTGGTCTTGCTGCTCTCCCTTCCCATCAGTGTGTGGTTCGTGGAGAATCGGGCCGGCTTCGTGCGAAACATCTTCGCCGTGCTTCGTGGGGCGAAAAGTTGGGTAGGGGTGAAGGTTGAGTCAACGGATGCCGCGCACCTGCTCGCACCCGGGGTACTCCATCCCGCTGATGCCTATCCCGGCAACGTCTTTTCTGATGAAATGATTCGACACATTGAGGAGATATACCTTCGGAGTTATAGCGTCCAGACCGATTTGACCATTATGGCGAAGGGATTCCGGAAAGCGGGGCGTTGGCAGTGAAAAAAATCGTATCTTTGCCGCCCTGTAAAAAACCAAGACCCTATTGTGAAAAAGGACATGAATGAACTGGCGGAGGACGCTCTGGTCGTGACCGGTGCGCGCGAGAACAACCTTAAAAACGTTTCCCTCACTATCCCGCAGCAGCAGCTGGTGGTCATCACCGGACTCAGCGGCAGCGGCAAGTCGTCGTTGGCCTTCGACACCATCTATGCCGAGGGGCAGCGCCGCTACATGGAAACCTATTCCGCCTACGCCCGTCACTTCATCGGCAACATGGAGCACCCCGACGTTGACAAGATTTCCGGCCTCAACCCAGTGATTTCCATCGAGCAGAAGACCGTCAACAAGAACCCGCGTTCCACCGTGGGCACGGTCACCGAGGTCTATGACTTCCTGCGCCTGCTCTACGCTCGCGTGGCCGACGCCTACTCCTACAACACCGAGGAGAAGATGGTCCACTACTCTGAAAAGGAGCTCATCGACCTCATTCTCACTCGCTACAAAGGCGCCTCCATCACCATCCTTGCTCCCGTGGTGAAACGGCGCAAGGGCCATTACCGCGAACTGTTCGAAAACATCCGCAAGCAGGGCTTTACCCGTGTGCGCATCGACGGCGTGATGAAGCCCCTGATGATGGGCATGCAGGTCGATCGCTACAAAATCCACGACATCGAGCTCTCCGTTGACAACCTCACCGTGTCGGACTATTCGCAGAAGCGGTTAGCCAACAGCGTGCAGATTGCCATGAAATACGGCAAGGGCGCCATCATGATCCTCGACAACGAGTCGAAGGATGTGAAGAACTACAGCAAGTTCCTGATGTGCCCCACCACGGGTATCTCTTATCCCGAGCCGGAGCCGAACACCTTCTCGTTCAACTCGCCCTACGGCGCGTGCGAGTACTGCAACGGCTTGGGCCTTATCACCGAAATCGACATTGACAAGGTGATTCCCGACAAGAACAAGTCCATAAAGGCGGGCGGCATCGCCATCCTCGGCGAATACAAGAACACGTTGCTGTTCAGGACGTTGGATGCCTTGGCGGAGAAATATGGGTTCTCCATGTCCGACCCCATCAAGAAGCTGACCGAGCAGCAGCTCAACGCGGTGCTGTATGGCACCACCGAAATTTTGCATGTGAAGCGCGAAGTGGCGGGGCTTTCGCCTATGCGCAAGACCTTCGAGGGCGTGGTGAACTTCCTCGGCAACCTCAACGAGGAGAACATGCCGGCGTCGTTCAAGAAGTGGATTTCGCAGTTCGTGAACACCACGCCGTGCCCGCACTGCCACGGCGCACGTCTGCGCACCGAGTCGCTGCACTTCCGCATCCTCGACAAGAACATCGCCGAGCTTTCCCACATGGACATGTCGGAGCTGCTGGAGTGGTGCCGCAAACTGCCGACGCACCTTGATCCGGCCAAGCGGCACATCGCGACGGAAATCCTCCGCGAGATTACCTTCCGGTTGGAGTTCCTCTGTGACGTGGGGGTGCAGTATCTCTCCCTGGATCGGTCCTCGGGCTCGCTCTCCGGCGGCGAGGCGCAACGCATACGGCTCGCCACACAGATCAGCTCCCAGCTCGTCAACGTGATGTACATCCTCGACGAGCCGAGCATCGGGCTGCACCAGCGCGACAACCACTACCTCATCGAGTCGCTGCGGCATCTCCGCGACATGGGCAACTCCGTCATCGTGGTCGAGCACGACCGCGACATGATGAAGGCTGCCGACTATATCGTGGATGTGGGGCCTGCGGCTGGCGAATACGGCGGGGAAATCGTGGCGGCCGGAACCTACAAGGAAATTCTCAAAAGTGGTTCTCTGACAGCCGATTACTTGAAAGGGAAGAAGAAAATCAAGGTGCCGAAGAAACGGCGCAAGGGCAACGGCGAGTGGCTGACCATCGTGGGCGCGACCGGCAACAACCTCAAGAACGTGACTGTGGATTTCCCTTTGGGAACGCTCATTTGCGTGACCGGTGTCTCCGGTAGCGGCAAATCGACCCTTATCAACGAAACGCTCTATCCCATTGTAAATCACCATATTTACCGCTCTGAAAAGAAACCTTTGCCCTACAAGGATGTGGTGGGACTGGAGCATATCAACAAGATTATTGACATTAACCAGCAACCCATCGGGCGCACGCCGCGTTCGAACCCGGCGACCTACGTGGGTGTCTTCGAGGACATCCGCAAACTCTTCACCCAGATGCCGGAGTCCAAAATCCGCGGCTACAAGCCCGGTCGATTCTCCTTCAACGTGTCGGGCGGACGATGCGAAGAGTGCAAGGGCGCCGGCGTGAAGACCATCGAGATGAACTTCCTGCCCGACGTGTATGTCACTTGCGACAAGTGCGGGGGAAAGCGCTACAACGACGAAACCCTGGAGATCCGCTATAAGGGTAAGTCCATCAACGATGTCTTGGAGATGGACATCCACTCTGCCATCGAGTTTTTCGAGAACATCCCGAATATCGTGCGCGAGCTCAAGACGATGGATGACGTGGGGCTCGGCTACCTGAAGCTCGGACAGCCCTCCACCACGCTCTCCGGCGGTGAGGCGCAGCGTATCAAACTCGCCTCGGAACTGTCGAAAAAGGACACCGGAAATACTTTATATATATTGGACGAGCCGACCACCGGGCTGCATTTTCAGGACATCGCCATCCTCTTGGATGTGCTCAACCGCTTAGTGGAGAAGGGAAACACGGTCATCGTCATCGAGCACAACATGGATGTCATCAAAATGGCGGACTGGCTCATCGACATGGGACCCGAAGGCGGTCGCAGCGGCGGTGAAGTGGTCGCCACCGGCACTCCGGAGGACATTGTGAAGCAAGGCGTCGGATTCACGGCGGAGTTTTTGGCAAAGGAAATTGGGAGCTGAGAGCTGAGAGTTTAGAGATGAGAGTTAAGAATTAGGAAATTGTGAATTTGTGAGCGTTTTGTTTTTCATAATATTTGTGATTTTTGTTGTTTGCGGGATTGCAGGCAGTGTTATGCTCAAAAAAATGGAGGATGTCTTGCAGGAGGACGCTGAAGAGGTCTTACGACCACTGAACCCATCGACTGAATCGTATCTTATCCGCATCATATTCCCTCAACAATGAGCAACAAACCTGTCAACGACGAAGACCTGGTAATCCCTGAAATCCGCGACTATGTCGAGGCGAACATCATCCCGCTGTACGACGGGTTCGACAAGGCGCACCGGCGCGACCACGTGCGCATGGTGATCGAGCAGAGCATGGACTTGGCGGCGCAGTTAGAGGTCGATGCGGCCATGGTGTATGTCATCGCCGCCTACCACGACATCGGGTTGTGCGAGGGACGGGAGCACCACCATGAGGTGTCGGCGCGGATGCTGCTCGCCGACAACGAATTGCGGAAGTGGTTCTCGGAAAGCCAACTGCAGACGATGGCGGAAGCCGTGGAGGACCACCGCGCCTCCTCCGGCCACGCGCCGCGCAGTCTCTACGGGCGCATCGTGGCCGAGGCCGACCGCTTCATCGACCCCGACACCATCGTCCGCCGCACCGTGCAGTACGGCATGGAACACTACCCCGAATTGGACAAGGAGGGACATTACAAGCGGATGGTGCAGCACCTGCGCGAGAAGTACGGTCGCGGCGGCTACCTGCACCTCTGGTTCGACCACTCCCCCAACGCC
>JAFXPL010000062.1 GCA_017527945.1 Bacteroidales bacterium
CCGTCCATGGAGAACACACCGTCGGTGACGATGATGCGGAAACGCTGGGCTTGGGCGGCCTTGAGCTGTTCTTCGAGGTCGGCCATGTCGGCGTTTTTATAACGGTAGCGGACGGCCTTGCAGAGGCGCACGCCGTCGATGATGGAGGCGTGGTTGAGCGCGTCGGAGATGATGGCGTCCTGGTCGGTGAGCAGGGGCTCGAACACACCGCCGTTGGCATCGAAGCAGGCGGCGTAGAGGATGGTGTCCTCGGTACCGAAGAACTCGGCAATCTTCTTCTCCAAAGCCTTGTGCAGGTCGGAGCAGCCGCAGATGAAACGCACGGAGGCCATGCCGTAGCCGTGGGTGTCCATGGCTTCCTTGGCGGCCGCGATCAGGCGCGGGTCGTTGGCGAGGCCCAAGTAGTTGTTGGCGCAGAAATTCAGCACCTTGCTGCCGTCTTGCAGCGTGATCTCACCGCTCTGCGGCGAGGCGATGATGCGTTCGTTCTTGTAAAGGCCGGCTTCCTTGATGTCGGCCAACTCCTTCTGAAGATGTTGTTGGAAATTGGTGTACATACTTTATGGTTTATAGTTTACAGTTTACGGTTTATAAGTTTAGTAAGTTTAGTAAGTTTAGTAAGTTTAGTAAGTTTATTTTGCCGTGGGTGCAGGATTTCTGTGCCGGCACAACGGACGACAAAAGTACATTTTTTTTGCCCATATATTCAAAAGGACGAAAAAAATTTCGCCCCTTTAGATGTTCCTTTTAATCGCGGACACAGCGGACGGAAAAACCAGAACTATTACTGTTATTGTAATGAAAGTCGAGCTGGGAGTTGGCGATTAATTTAAAGAAAGTGGCGGCCTCGTTGCCTCCTCCCGTAGAAGACCAGAAGTACGCTTCGGCACCTGCATTTACCAAGGTCGCACCGTAGTAGCCCGCAGGAACGGCGCTGAAGCCCGTGATATTGTTGGTGGTCAGGTCATTGCCGATTGCGCAGTTTTTGGTAGAGCTGTCCCACCACGCCGTGGAAGCCATCGCCTTGCCAATGAAGTAATTGATGTCCGGTCCACAGGTATAGACGGTTTGGTCCTTCACATACATCGTCAGCTGTGACCACTCCGCCCAGCTCGGCACATGCCAACCTGAAGGACAGACTCCCTGCACGCCGCTCGGATTTGCGTTGCTGGAGGACGCTCCGTGCATCACCGCACGCCAGTTGTACAGGTATCCCCGTTCCTCCAACGGAATTCCGGAGCTGTCGTAGTCGTAATAGTAGGGATCGAAAGAGCTGTAGTCGTTTCCTCCGTAAGGGATGTCGGTGCCGTCTGCATATTTCGTGACACGCAGGTTTTCCTTCATCCAGCACTGAAAGCCAATCTGCACCGTGTTATAGACGTTGCCCTCAACGTCTGTCAGCGTCGGGGACCCAAAGCAAGGTTGACCGTCTTTCAACGACATCGTGAAAGACAGCTCAATCGTCTGAGACTCATACTGTCCCTGCCACAAGCGATTACTCTTCACTTCCTCTCCGCGAAAGATAGCATAACCTACGATATCCAAAATGTCGCCGAGGTCAAACGGATTGTTAGAAACACCACGAGAGCGGGATTTGGTCTGCTGTGACGTTTCTTCGGTAGCGTCTATAAACGTTATGGCATAGTCGCTGCCGCTACCAAGGTTCACCATCTTCACCGAGGCGGTCTGCCCTTTCTGGCTGGCTGTGAGGAAATAGAGGCCCGCGGAAGGAATGGTGACGCGTAACGAATAGGTCCCCGGTTGGGAAGCCAAATAATGATTCGTCCCCACAACCCGACCGGTAATGTCCGTCATAGTTATGGCCACATCGCCAGGCTCGCTCACCTGCAAGTTCACGAAAGTTGTGCCTTCGAATGGGTTAGGGCCATTTTGAGACAACCTTATCGATTCGCTTTGGAGCGTGCCAAAATCATCGATGCCCGTGGCACTCAAGTATAACACAGTGTCAGGCCACGTCAGCGTCTCCAACCAACCCTTATTGCCGTCGTAAACCTCCACACGGGTTAGCTGAACATTATCGTGGTTGATATCGCGCCCCGTGAACGTAAGGGTCAGCGACTGCGCCTGCAAGAAACTCAACGTCAGGCAAAATATAAGGATTGTAAGGAAAAATCTTTTCATAGGGTTATCACTTTAATAAGAGATTTATTCAAGAAACTATCACTTAAATGTGACATTGAATCGTTTGCCTCGTCATCGCCGAAAAACAAATTCGCACAATTCGCTTAATTCGCCGAAAAACACCTTCGCTGAATTCGTCAAATTCGCCGACTTAATTTGCCGACTCTACGCCACGGTTACGGCGGTCCCGGAGGCGGTGACCATGAGCATGCCGTTGTCCGAGCCCAGCACTTCGTAGTCGATGTCGATGCCGACCACGGCGTTGGCACCTTTCTCGGAGGCGCGCTGTTCGAGCTCCTTCAGGGCCGTGTCGCGGGCTTTCGTCAGTTCCTCCTCGTAGGAGCCGGAGCGGCCGCCCACGAAGTTGCGAAGCCCCGCGAAGAGGTCCTTCACGAAATTGACGCCGGAAATGACCTCGCCGAACACGACGCCATGATAGTTCACAATCTGCTTGCCTTCAACTGTTGGTGTGGTGGTTAATATCATAATGACTTATTTTTTGATGAGGGTGCAAAGATAGGATTTTTTCGGTTAAATGGGTTAGTGGGTTAAGGGTTAGTGGGTTTGCTAACTACTAATTTCCTCCGTAAAGTTGCAGCAGCTGCACCTGATACAAAAATTCGCACTTCGCCTGTGCGAGATTAGAGGCGGCTTGCATGTAGTTGCTCTTGGCTTCGTTGAATGATGTCCCTGTGGATTTCCCATTCTCGTACAGAGCCGTTTCAAGGTCGAAGGCCTCCTTCGCGCTGGCCTCCGCCACCTGGCTGCTGGCATACTTCTCTTTCGCGGCCACGGCGTTAAAGTAGGCCTGCTGAATCTCTTTGTACAGCCTCTTTTTGACATTCTCGGTCTGAATCTGCTGGCTTTCGAGCTGCAGCTTGGCCATCCGCACGTTGTTGCGGGTCTCCAAGCGGTCGAAGATCGGCACGTTGAGCGAGATGCCCACATACGGGCTGAAGTTGTCGCGCAGCTGCGCCCCGAAACCTTTGCCCGGATAGCCCAACAGCGCGTAGTAGTCGGTGACGAGCCCGCCGCTCATGGATAGGGTAGGGTACCATCCAGCCTTCGCCAGAGCGATGTTGGTCTTCGCGTAGTCGATGCGGATCTCCTCGGCTTTCACGGCCGCGCGGTTGCCCAGCGCCTGCTGGTAGATCTGCTCGGGTGACGGCAAAACGGTGGGCAAAGCATCGTCAAGTTCCGGCTTCGCAACTACGAACCCCTCCGGACTCTCCAACTCCAACAGCTGGGTCATATCCAACGTGGCGGAAACCAGACTGTTGTGCGCCTGCGTGTAGGTAAGACGGCTCTGCGCCAGAGTGGACTTCCTTGCAGAGACCTCCGCCGGGCCGATCTTGCCGAGCTCGTAGAGGGCGGTCAGCCGCTCCACCTGCGCGGAGTCGATGGCGATCTGCAGCTTCGCGACCTCGCAGACCTCCATCTGGTAGAGAATCTGCATGTAGGCCTGCGTCACCGCGATGCGGATGTCCTCCTTGGCCTTGTCGCAGTCGGCGGTGGCGGCCTCTAAGTTCAGCTTCCCCATCTCGATGCTGTTCTTGACCCGCAATCCCGTGAAGAGGTTCATGCTCCCCCCGATGCCGAAGGAGGTGTTGGCGGTGTTGGAGCTGACGTAGGTGTTGTCCTCCGAGAGTCCCCTCCCGAAGGAGAAGCTCTGCGACGCGCTTCCCTGCACCGTCGGCCACACGCTGTTCTTGGCCGTGTTGAGTTCGACCTCCCGCTGCGACTTCATCAGCTCGCTCTGCTTGACCGTCAGGTTGTGGTCGAGAGCGTACTGCACGCAGGCGTCGAGGGTCCAGGGGGAGGATTGGGCACTTTGACCGTATGCAATGCCAATACACATCATCATGCCAAACAAAAATGCTGTTGTTTTCATTATTTTATTCATATTTGTCATATACCATCATACTATCATGTCAAACATCCTACATCATTCGTTCTATTTCAGGGGGTGGCGGCGTTCGATCCTCACGCCTTACCCCTGGCTACCGAGCTCTTGCCCCTCCGGGGCTGCTTAAGGAAGTTTTTTATCATATATGCGGGCATTTCGTTTTAACTGCTAACTACAAACTACAAACTGCTAACTATCTTCGTGCCCCGCACCTTCTCGCCTTCCTTCAACCCGCTGGTCACCACGATGTTGAGGCCGTCGCTGAGACCGGTGGTGATGGCACGGCGTTCGTAGTCGTTGCCTTTCTTAACATAGACGAAGGTGGAGTCGCCGGAGAACTCGAGGGCGCTCTCGGGGATGGCGAGGACGTGCTCGGCACTCTCTAACACGAGCTCCGCATTGGCGCTGTAGCCAGAGCGGATCTTGTTGTCGCTCTGCGGCTTGACGGCGGCACGGATCTCGAACTGGTTGGCGCCGTTGTTCTGCACGGCCTTCGGGGAGATGTACTCTAACACGGCGTCGAAACTGTAGTCCTGCAACGCCCCGATGGTGATCTTCAACGGGGTGCCTTCGCGCAACGTGCCGACCTCCGTCTCATCGACGTTCCCTTTGAAGATCAGGTCGTTCATGTCGGCGACGGTAGCCACCGTGGTGCCGTCGTTCAAGGTGTTGGCTTGGATGACGGAGTTACCCACCTTGACGGGGATGTCGAGGATCAAGCCCGAGATGGTGGAACGGATGAGCGTGGAGCTGGACGTGGCGTTGCTGGAGGAGACACCGTCGCGGATGATCTCCAACGCATCCTGCGCCGCCGACTTCTCCTCGCGGGCCTGCTGCAACGCCTGCGTCATCTTCTCGAACTCCTCGTTGCTGACCAACTTCTTGTCGTACAGGGCCTTCTCGCGGTCGTAGTTGGCCTTGGCCTGGTTGTAGTTGATGTCGGCCAAGCGCACACGGCTCTGCGCGGCACTCAGCGAGTTCATGTCGGGGATGACCTTCAGCTTGGCGATGACCTCGTTCTCCTTCACCTCCTGACCGGCCTCCTTGTACAGCTCGGCGATGATGCCGTTGATCTGCGGCTTCACGGCCACCTCGTTGCGCGGTCCTATCTGTCCGGTGATCAGCGTCTTCCGACTGATGTCCATGTACGCGACCTCGTACTCGTTGAAGACCTCCTTCTCGGGTCTTGACTTCTTGAAGAGGAACACGAAGGTTCCGATGAAGATCAGGGCGATGAACCCAAAAATCAAATACTTAATACCTTTTTTCATATTGATGTTTATTATCTCATTCGTCTTTTATCTATCATTCTGCTACCGAGCTTTTGCCTCTTTTGCTACCAAGCTCTTGCCCCTCCGGGGCTGCTCAAGGAATATTTTTATAATTACAAATCACAAATTACAAATTACTAATTGATTACTCGTCCCGCATTGCATCCACGGGCTTGATGTGCATGGCGCGGTAGGCGGGGGCGATGCCCGCGAGGAGGCCGAGGAGCATCAACAGGAACAGGGCCGTGACGGCCGTGCTGAACTGGATCTGGAATACGGCCTGGTGCTTGGTAATGACCTCGAAGAGGTTGAGCAGCAGCACGGAGAAGACGATGCCGGACATGCCCGCGACGGTAGTGAGGACGATGCCCTCCAGGATGATCTGCGTGAGGATGTCGCGCGGGGTCGCCCCGATGGCCCGGCGGATGCCGATCTCCACGGTCCGCTCACGCACGACCACCAACATGATGTTGCTCACCCCGATGGCTCCCGCCAACAAGGTGCCGATACCCACCAGCCAGATCAGGAAGTTGATGCCCTTGAAAAGGTTGTCGATGATGCTGAACATCACCTCCATGTTGAGCAGCCTCATGGCCTCCTTGTCATCGGGGGCGATATAGTGCTGACGGGCAATCACTTGCCGTACTCTTCCCTCCAATTCGTTCATGTTGACCCCAGGGCCTCCCACGGTACAGATCACTCCCACTATGTCGCCGCTGTTCATGATGTCGCTCATCACCGTGAAAGGTATGGTGACCTCGTCGGCGCTGTTGCCCCAGAGGTTGATGTTGGAGGTACAGACATCCACGCCAATGACTTGATAGTAAATCCCTCCCACGCAGATGTACTGTCCGCAAGGATCGTCGCCATCAGGGAACAGTGTCTTCCAGACACGCTCACCGATAACGCAGACTTTCCGCTTGTGCATCACATCGACTTGGTTGAGATAACGCCCGAACTTCATTGTGGGCGCCTGCACTTTGACATAGTCGGCCTCCACTCCTTTGACGGAACAGCTGGCGTTGTGTTCGTCGCGGGTGGCAGTACGTCCCCACTCAGGCAGCAACGGGGTAACGACCTCCAATTCGGGCACCATGGCCTTCAACCGTTCGATGTCTTTGTATCGCAAGTTCCAGCTCCGACCTTCTTTGAACCCCTTGTACGGCTTTGTGGTCTCATCCGCCGCAATGATGACCGAATTCGTGGCGAATCCCTCGAAGTTCTTCTCCAGCAGCTGTTTAAGACCATTACCGCCACCGATGAGGAACAACAGCATGAACAGTCCCCAGAAGATGCCGAAGCCCGTGAGGAAGCTGCGCCGCTTGTTCCGCGTCAGCGCGTCGAGGATTTCCCGGTATGTGTCTGTATCGAATCTCATAACTTGTTTGTAGCTGTGCTCGCCCCACACTGCGGCTTCGCCTTGTGTGGGGTTATTAGCGCTTCGCGCGTTTTGTCCCTTCGGGACTGTTTAAGGAAGAAGTTTTTATAAATATTCAGCATTTTTCGTTCTTAATTAGTTTACGTCGTTCAACGCTTCAATCGGGCGGATGCGGGCGGCTTTCATCGCGGGGGAGATACCGGCGAGGGTGCCCGCGATGACCAGCAGGATGGTGACGCCGACGGAGATGCCCAGCCCGACGGTCGGGTTGACGAACAGCCGGACGGTCTCGCCGAAGAACTCCACCGACGACTGTCCCACGGTCATCTTCATCACCTCGCAGGCCACCATACCGAGGAACATCCCGATATAGCCGAACAGCGCGGTGATGGAGACGCTCTCCGCCAAAATCAGCTTCATGATTTCCCACGGCGAGGCACCAATGGCCTTGCGGATGCCGAATTCGCGGGTGCGCTCCTTGACCGTAATCAGCATGATGTTGGAGACACCCACGATGCCTCCTACCAGCGTGAAGATGCCCAAAATCCATAACGCCGTGCGGATGAAATGCGTCCCCTTGTCCATCTGCATGTTCTGTGTGAAACGGTTCCATATCCAGATGGAACTTTCATCATCCGGCGCCGCCTTGTGCGCCCGGTTGAGCGCGGCACGGTAGGTCTTCTCAAACTGCTCATTTTCCTCCTTGGTCGTCAATCCGTGGAAAGAGAAGTTGATCTGGTCAACATTGTTGATGTCATTCGTGATCATCTGCATGGTCGTGATCGGTGCAAAAGCCTCCACACGTTGCGCCGTGCAGTCTGTCTTATACACACCCACCACCACCCACGTGATGTTGTCGGTGGTCACCGTCTTGCCTATCAGGGAGGCGTAATCTTCGCCGCCATTCATCAGTTCGGTGGCGTGGGCTGCGGCCAAAACAATGGATTTCCGATGTTGCTTTATGTCGTTTTGGTTGATGAAACGCCCTTCCAGCATCTCAATCTTGTTCATCTCCATCAAAGAGGGATAACAACCATTCAGATAAACGGAGGCGTGGCGACTTTTGAAGGCCAATGTATAAGGACCTTTGAAGAGTTCAGGGGAAATCTTGTCCACATTTCCGGAAAACAGGGCGCTTTGGGTGATGGCCACATCTTGGTCGTTGAGAATAATGCGCCGACCGGTCTGATAGCCGTTGGCGGGTTTGCTGGTGACGCCGCCAAACACCGCCATCGTGTTGGTGGCAAACTGTCCTCCTTGGTTCATGAAGGCGTTCATCAGCCCGTTGCCCGCGCCGAGGAGCACAATGAGCATGAAGATGCCCCACGCCACCGCGAAGCCCGTGAGGGCGGTGCGCAGCTTGTTGCGCCGGATGGACTCCCATATCTCTGTCAGCAGGTCGTTCATAATACTATTTCATAATGGTGGTGGTGCCGAAAATCGAGGCTTTGTGCTGTTCGTTGAGCGTTGTCTCGCCGATGATGCCGTCCTTGATGTGGATGATTTTGTCGGTGCAGTTGGCCACGCCGCTTTCGTGCGTCACCACGATGATGGTGACTTTTTCGGTGCGGTTAAGCTCGGTGAGCAGGTCCATGACCTCCACGGAGGTCTTGGAGTCGAGGGCGCCGGTGGGTTCGTCGGCCAGCAGGATGCGCGGCTGCGTGATGAGCGCCCGCGCGATGGCCACACGCTGCTTCTGCCCGCCCGACAGCTCGTTGGGGTAGTGCGTGGCCCAATCCGCCAAACCGAAATGCTCCAGGAAGTGCATGGCCAGCTCGTTGCGCTTCTTGCGGCTCACCCCTTGGTAGTACAACGGCAGCTCCACGTTCTCCACCGCCGTCTTGAAGTTGATAAGGTTGAACGACTGGAACACGAAGCCGATCATGCGGTTGCGGTAGTGCGCCGCATCTTTCTCGCTCAGGTTCTTGATGAGTTTGCCGTCTAACCAGTATTCTCCCTCGTCGTAGTTGTCGAGGATGCCGAGGATGTTCAGCAACGTGGATTTCCCCGAGCCGGACGCCCCCATGATGGAGACGAACTCGCCCTCGCCAATCCCGAGGTCGATGCCCTTCAGCACGTGCAGGGGCTGGCCGTTGTTGTAGGTTTTGTGGATGTCACGTAAATCGATAATCATAATCTATCGTTTGAATAGTGAATAGTGAGCAGTGAATAGTAAACGGTAAACAGTAAACCATTATTATATAGAATCAACCTGTTGGTCAACCTCTTTCTTCGTGCTGATATTCAAGTTCACCCCCTTATCCGGGTTGGTGTGGATGGTGATGTCGTAGGTGGTGTTGTCGTCGCGGAGCTCGTCCAGCACGGGGTCGATGATGCTGTCGAGTTCCTTGGTGCCGTAGTAGCTGTCGGAGGTGACGAAGTCGTTGTTGTCGAACCAGCGCTCCCACTGTTCCCCGGTGCGTTCCAGGCGCCGGCTGAAGTCGTCGCGTTTGCCCACCTCGATGCCGAAGCCGATGATGCCGAAGATGCTGAGCAGCCAGAAGGCCAGCAGGGTCCAGCCGACCCATTTGTGCCGCCGCTCGCCGCTCGCCGCCCGCGTGCACAGCACTGCAATGCCGATGACCGGACAGAGCAGGAAGAGGGCGCAGCTGCCCAAAAGCCCCATGTCGAGTGGCTCGCCGAAAGTGCCCGGCGTATGCAGCATCAGTCCGGCGAACATGGCGATGAAAATGCCCAACACGGCTATGGCGAGGCTGACACCGATGATGATGCCCAGGACGATGAAACAGATTTTCAGTATTTTACCGAATGTGCTGCGGCTTTCACTGTGATCCACGGGCGACTGCTGGAACTGGTTGATGTTCTCCAAGGTGGGCTCCACGCCCTGCATCTCCAACAGCTGTGCCTTGGTCTTGGCCTCGGGCATGGCGATGAGCAGGATGAGGTAGATGAGGATGCCCCATCCGAGGCTCATGAAGGCGAGGATGACGAAGAGGATGCGGACCACCATGGCGTCGATGTCGAAATAGGCGGCCAAGCCGCTGGCCACGCCGCCCACGATGCGGTCGTAACTGTTGCGGTAGAGTTTGCGCGGCTTGCGCGGCGCGGAGCCTTTCCCGTCCGCATTCGTGTCTCCGAAACTACTGCCGGTTGTGGTGTCCGTATTCTCGTTTTCGCCCGACTCGTCGAACTGCTCCGGCCGTCCGATGACTTCTATGACCTCTTCCACATCGTTGATTTCCACTACGTTGCGGCTCTGCAGCTTGTAAGTCAGCAGTTCGGCCATGCGCACTTCGATGTCGCGCAGGATTTCCTCGCGCTCCGCCTCGGGAAAGCGAGCCCCCAAGTCGTTGAGATACCGGCTGAGCCGGTCGCAGGCGTCATCGTCGATGTTGAAGACGAGCCCGCCAAGATTGATGGTTACGGTCTTTTTCATATTATTTTGATTTTTTCATTCTCTTTTTTGCCCCACACTGCGCTACGCTTGTGTGGTCGCTTTTCCCCACACTGCGCTACGCTTGTGTGGGGTTAATTGCGCTTCGCGCGTTTTGCCTCTCCGAGGCTGCTCAAGGAATCATATCTTCTGTATAATCATTGCTTCGTTCGTAACAGTTGGATGGCATGTTCGAGTTCCTCCCAGCCGTTTTCGAGCTCCGCGAGGAAGGCATTGCCTGTTTCTGTGAGTTCGTAGTACTTGCGCGGGGGGCCGGAAGCGGACTCCTGCCATTGGTAACTGAGGATGCCGTTGTTCTTCAGTCGTGACAAAAGGGGGTAAAGCGTGCCTTCGACCACAATCATCCGCGCCTCCTTCAACTCGTTGACAATGTCGGAGACGTATGCCGGCTTCCTCTTGATTATCAGTAAAATACAATATTCAAGGTAGCCCTTCCGCATTTGCGATTTCACATTTTCAACTTTGATTTCCATTTTTCTTTCGTCAAAATTTCACGCCGCAAAGATATGATTTTTTTAGAACCTTGCAATACATAGTATTAATTTTTTTTTGAATCCAAAATTTCAACCTTAAAAAAGTGGAGGCGCGTCAGGGCACGTCTCTACAGCGGCAATTTCATTTGTCTGTGTATTCATAATTTATGTATTTTTGCCAAGTCAACCATAGCGAGAATTCCTTATTCCCGCTATATTTTTAATATATTGATTATAAAAGAATTACGTATGAAATTTTTAAACACTGACAATCTGAAGGGTGACTTGTTTGGCGGCATCACGGCGGGAATCGTGGCGTTGCCGCTTGCCTTGGCGTTCGGCATTCAGGCGTTCGGGGGCATCGACGACCCTTCGGCCAGTTCCATGGGGGCGCTCGCGGGGCTCGTCGGGGCCACTTTCCTCGGCTTTTTCGCCTCTCTGTTCGGCGGCACGCACTCGCAGATCAGCGGTCCCACCGGCCCCATGACCGTCATCACGGCCTCGCTGCTCAGCGGCGTTTGGGCAGCGCAGCATTCCATGGGGGCGGTGCTCATCAGCATGTCGCTCGCCGGCCTCTTCTGCGGCCTTTTCCAGATCCTGTTCGGCATTCTGAAAATCGGCAAATATGTGCGCTACATCCCATATCCCGTGCTCTCAGGCTTCATGAGCGGTATCGGCGTCATTATCATTATCCAACAGCTGTATCCGCTAATCGGTTGTAAATCACCGGTTTTAGTGGTGGATATGATTACGCAGCTGCCGGAGCGCGTGGCGGGCGGACTGTCGTTCACGGCCTTGTTGCTCGGTTTGGGAACTATCGCCATAATCTATCTTTTCCCGTTGATTACCAAGAAGATACCATCCACTTTGGTGGCTCTGTTGGTGATGACCGTCGTGTCGCTTTTCCTCAATATGGACGAAAAACTCCTTATCGGGCAGATTCCGGCCGGATTCCCGCTGCCGGTGTTCGCCAAGGAAGGACTGGACCTGGCGGGTCTCGACTGGGGCGCGGTGCTGAAGGCCTCTGTCATCCCGGGGCTCACGCTCGCCGGTCTGGGCAGCATCGACACGCTGCTCACCTCGGTGGTGGCCGACAACATCACCAAGACGCACCACAACAGCAACAAGGAGCTGATAGGGCAGGGCATAGGCAACATGTTGAGCGGCCTGTTCTGCGGCATTAGCGGTGCGGGCGCGACCATGCGCACGGTGGTGAACGTGAAGAGCGGCGGCCGTACCCAGATCAGCGGTATGGTGCACTCGCTGCTCCTGCTCGCCGTGCTGCTCGGTCTCGGCAGTCTGGTGCGCTACGTCCCGTTGGCGGTGCTGGCCGGCATCCTCATCACTGTCGGCTGGGGCATCATCGACTTCAAGGGTTTCAAGGACTTGCTCAAAATCCCCCGCGCTGACGCGGTGGTGCTTGTCATCGTTTTTCTGCTCACCGTCTTCGTCGATTTGCTCACGGCCGTCGGCATCGGCATGGTGATTGCCTGCGTGCTCTTCATGAAACGCGCCAGCGACCTCGTGGAGGGCGGCTACAGCTCGGCCGAGATGACCAATTTCGACAAGGAAAGTCCTTGGCAGGACGAGGGCGGAATGCCCGACGCGGTGCAGCACAAAATCTACATCCAGCGGCTTAACGGCCCGATTTTCTTCGGCACCATCACCAAGTTCCAGGAGGTCATGTCCGATATTCCGGCAGATGCGCGTATCGTGATTATCCGGATGCGGTTGGTCAGTTTCATGGACCAGTCGGGGCTGTATGCCATGGAGACGGCCATCAAGGAACTGCAGGATCGCGGCGTTCTGGTGCTGATGACCATTATCCAGCCGCAGCCCATGTACATGCTCAAGACCATGGACGTGATTCCCGCGCTCGTTCCGGTGGAACATACTTTCGGAACTTTCGAGGAGTGCACGGAATTTTTGAAGCGGAGAGTCGAGGGTTGACAGGGAGCAAACCGTAAATCGCAAGCCGAATGAACATAGAACTGGTGATGCTGGTGGTGTCGTTGCTCTTTTTCGTGAGCATCGTGGTGAGCAAGGCTGGAAACCGTCTGGGTGTGCCGGCGTTGCTGTTGTTCCTGTGCGTGGGGATGGTTTTCGGCTCCGACGGGCTGGGTATCCATTTCGACAACATCGAAACGGCGCAGACTATCGGTACGGTGGCGCTTTGTATCATTCTGTTCTCTGGCGGCATGGACACCAAAATCCAGGACATCCGTCCCGTGATTGCGCCGGGTTTGGTGTTGGCCACGCTCGGGGTATTCCTGACCTCTTTCACGACGGGGCTTTGCATCTGGTTCCTGTCGAACAAAACAGGGTGGGGAGGAGCCTTTGGGCTGACCGCTTCCCTGCTGTTAGCCTCCACCATGTCTTTCACGGATTCTGCTTCTGTGTTCTCCATTCTTCGCTCTAAAGGGTTGAAACTCAAGCATAATCTGCGTCCGATACTGGAGTTGGAGAGTGGCAGCAACGACCCGATGGCCTACGTGTTGACCATCACCTTCATCCAGTTGGTGCTTCATCCGTCGAATCCGCAGTATGGAATGGCTGTGCTGACGGTGCTGCTGCAGTTGGCGGTGGGTGCGGCTGTCGGGCTGCTGTTGGGCAAGTTGGTGGTGGTGACGATCAACCGCATCAACATTGACAATGCCTCCCTGTATCCCATTATTGTACTGTCCGCCTGTGTGTTCCTTTTCTCGGCCACCAATTTCCTGCACGGAAATAGCTATCTTGCTGTGTATCTGGGTGGTTTGGTCGTGGGAAATGCCAAATTTGTGCACAAGCGGTCGTCGCAGAACTTCTTCGAGGGGCTGTCGTGGCTCTGCCAGCTTTCCATATTGAGAAACTCACGGTTGATGAATCCCGTCTCAAAAAAAAATGACGTATTTTAAACTTTCGGAATAAATAAAGTCTTCAAGCAAGAAGAATTACATTGTTCATAAAGTTCATAAATAAACAAACAAAAAATAGTATGAAAAAACTGATTCTTTTGGCTTTCGTAAGCCTGATTACGCTGGGCGTGAGTGCGCAGCAAGCGAGAACGGCCTCCAAAGGGGAGCAGACCGTGACGATTCAAACAAACGGCGTGTGCCAGAAGTGCGCCGACCGTTTCAAGGAGAACGTGCCTTACTTCAAGGGGGTGAAGTCCTACACCTACGACATGAAGACGGCCAAATTGACCATCAACTATGACGCGAAGAAGACCAATCCCGACCAGTTGCGTCAGGAGGTCAGCAAGTTGGGCTACAATGCCGACAACGTGAAGGCTGACGCAGCCGCTCGCGCCAAGCTGCCGGCCTGCTGCCGTGCGGAGAAAGGCTCCGGATGCTGCAGTGGCGGTGCCGGTCATGGCTGCGGAAACAAGGCTTCCGCGCAAGGCTGCGGCAACCACGGCAACGGTCAGGGCTGCGGCAACCACGGAACCGCGAAAGCTTGCGGCAACCACGGGAATGCAAAAGCCTGTGACAAACATCAGGTGCCCGCCTCCAAGGAAGCCAGTGCAAAAAAGGATGCCACTGTCAAGACGAGTGACATAAGAAAAAAATAGTGGATTCGGTTTCTGACCACAAAAAAAGGGATTGTCAAGGGACGATCCCTTTTTTGTTTGTCCGCCGAAGGTCTTCATTTGTCGTTCGATGCGGTGAAAAATCCGTATAGACTGAAAAAATGTTACTTTTGCACGTTCAAATACGGATGCTTATGAAAAAAGGAACACTTGTCGGACTGCTGCTTCTGACGTTTGCCTGCACTGTTTTCGCACAGGCGGGCGAGAAAGACCCTATGTCCCGTTTTTACGGCGGGGTGCGCGCGGGTTTCACGGCCACGCAGATTTCCGGTGACGACCTGGCGGGCTTCCACAAGTTGGGGGCGCATGCGGGGCTTTTCGTCAGTCACGCGGTCATCCCCTCCGGGCGTCTCCGGCTGCAGTTGGAGTTGGACTTCACGATGAAGGGGAGCCATTCGAAGACCCCGAAAAACCAGGTGGCCGACAATTTCTACTCGCTCACGCTGGGCTATGTGGAGGTGCCGTTGTTAGTGGTGTGGACTGCGGGGAAGTGGCAGTTGTGGGGGCAGCAGTTCCAGTTCGAGCTGGAGCTGGGGCCGGTGTTCGGGGTGAACGTGTTCAGCCGCGAGCGCGAGGCCAACGGCCTGATCGTGGGCCGGCCGCCGTTCCGCTGGTACGAGTTCTCCGCTTTGGCGGGCATCTCCCTCATGGTGGCCGACCACCACAGCGTGAACTTCCGCTACGGCAACTCCATCGTTCCCGTGCGCATCCCCACGTGGGTGTATAACCGCGCGGTGAAGAAACAGTTCAATTCACTGCTGACTGTCAGCTATTGCTATCAGTTTTGATTAGGAAGTTTAGGAAGTTTAGGAGGTTTAGGAGGTTTAGGAGGTTTAGTAAGTTTAGGAGGTTTAGGAGGTTTAGTAAGTTTAGCTTCCGGAAAAGAAGCCTTCTGCTCTCAGTCCTCAGTTCTTAGTTCTCAGCTCTCAGCTCTTTGAACCTGAAACCTGAAACCTGAAACCAAAAAGGGAGACCCTTCCGGATCCCCCTTTGCAATTGTCATAAAGAATTTACGCGAGATTCGCAAGATACGCGGAGACTATCGTTTCACAACAAACGGTTTGGTCACCATTCCGGCTTCCGTGGCCACGCGCACGAAGTACATGCCGTCGGCCAAATTGGAGACGTTGATAGCGGTGGTCTCGCCCATCATCGGGACAGTCTGCACTAATTTGCCATACACATCAAACAGGTGCAAGTCCGCACCAAACTGTACATTGTACATTATACATTGTACATTGACAAAGTCGTTGGCCGGGTTCGGGAACACCTTCACGCTGTTTTCCAACCAGCTGTGGATGCCGGTGGTGGTGGTGAAGGAATAGATGGCGGACCAGTCGCTGGTGTTGTTGCCGTCGCAGACCGCCTGCACCTGCACGTTGTAGGTCGTGCTGGGCGTGAGGCCGGTGATGACGTAACTGTTCGTGCTGGTGGTCGCGGAGGTCAGCTGGCCGTTCGCCGGCTTGTACTGGATGTTCCAGCTGCTCGCGTTGGCGTTGTTGTCCCAGGTGATGGTCGCGCCCTCGCCCGTGATGTTGGATGCGGTCACGCCCGTGGGCACGTCGCACGGCTCAACGCCCTGTTGCAGCGTGGTGAAGGTCATCTCGTCGCCATAGACGGTGTTTCCGTTGTAGGTGATGAACGCGCGGAAGGTGTAGCCCGTGTTGGCGGTCAGGCCGGTGAGGTTGTAGCTCAGGCCGCTGCCGGTGGCGTTCACCGTCTGGTAGGTGCCGCCCGTGGTGGTCTTCCACTGGAAGCCCTTGGCGGAAATCG
>JAFXPL010000063.1 GCA_017527945.1 Bacteroidales bacterium
AGTCGCTGAAGTAGGCGGGCACGGTGATGACGGCCTCCGTCACCTCCTGGCCGAGGTAGTCCTCAGCCGTCTTCTTCATCTTTTGCAGAATCATGGCGGAAATCTCCTGTGCCGTGTAGGAGCGGTCGTCGATTTTCACCTTCGGCATGTTGTTGCCGGCGCGTTCCACGATGTAGGGCACGCGGCTGATCTCGTTGGTCACGCGGTCGTAGGTCTCGCCCATGAAACGCTTGATCGAGAAGATGGTCTTGGTGGGGTTGGTGATGGCCTGGCGCTTGGCGGGGTCACCGACCTTACGCTCATTGTCGCCCACGAACGCCACGATGGACGGTGTGGTTCTTCTGCCTTCGCTGTTGGGGATGACGACCGGCTCATTGCCTTCCATCACCGCAACGCATGAATTGGTTGTTCCTAAGTCTATTCCGATTATTTTTCCCATTTTTGTATGATTTTAATTATTTTACAACTTGATTATTACACGGTCTCCGAAGAGGCACGCGGTCATACAGCAACAACTGTGCCAAAAAAAAATGTCAGTGCATTTCAACGAGAAAGACACTGACATTTTGACATTATTCTGACATTGGCGGTCGAACCGCCGGCCCGTTTCTCAATAATCCTCGAACAAATCCATGGAGGCGATACGGTGGTCGGGATCGGTCCTGATCAGGTACTCCTCGGCCTTCATCTCTGCAAGCACCGCGTCCAGCACTTTCTCCACAATATAGTTCTGGATGTCGAAGTTCAGCGGCACAGACGAGTACTGCATATACTTCTGCACCATCTCGTTCCAGGTCGCGTTGACGTTGGACAAGCCCATGCGGATAGAGATCGGCGACAGCAGGGCGGACCGGAGACTTCTGTACTTATACAGCTCGAAATAGCGGGTGACGGCATCGTCGCCCCCGCCCAACAGAGCGTCATAACCGGTGATGG
This sequence comes from Bacteroidales bacterium, assembly GCA_017527945.1. Next base: position 937 of record JAFXPL010000063.1, read on the forward strand.
AAAGAGAGTCGATGGCCGACTTGAGCACCGACTTTACCGGCGACCCGCAACTCTCGGCCATCCTGTTGGCCTGCAGAATCAGCGAGTCACACAAGGCACTGTAGCCGTGGTTATCGAGCGTGTCAAAAAGGGAGAACAGCACCGGTGAGAAGTCAATTCGGTAGGCGGCCTTGCCGTAAAAGCCGTCCGTGACGAACAGATGGGCTGTCGCCGTATCGGCACTGGCTTTCAGGCAATCCCGGATCGCGGCCTCCTTCTGCGCGTTCGTATATAATTGTTCCACAAACTCTCCGCTTTCATCCTTGCAGGAGCACAACGCCACCGCGAGGAAAACGACTAATCCTATAATACTCAGTTTTTTCATATCCGTTTTTATTTCAAGCCGCAAAAATACTATTTTTGCCGTTCCATTCAAAATCTTTTTTTCACCCACTCCTAAACTCCTAAACTCCTAAACTCCTAAACCCCTAAACCCCTAAACCCATTAACCCACTAACCCATCATGAGACTCAACGACAGACCCTATTTCGTGCAGCTCATCGTGCTGGCACTGTTCATGGTCGGCGGAATGCTGTTCTCCACCGCTCTCGGGGAGTTGATCGTCCTGCTGATTTACCACACCCCACAGATGCTGGAGGCCTCCGACCCGGTGACGGCCATCCGCATCTCGCAGACCGTGGTCACCTTCGGCACCTTCCTGCTGCCTGCCCTGTTGTTCGCATACTGCCAAAACAGGCAATGGTTCGACTACAGCGCGGCGAACCGCCGGCCGCCGCAGTCGATGGTGAACATCGTGCTCATCCTCTCCATCACGCTGCTGCCCATTGTCGGGGTGATTTCTGCCTTCAACCAGAACATCATGCCGCAGGAGGGCAGCGTGGCCGAGTTCATGCGCGACCTGGAGGAGGCGGCCAACCACATTCTGGAGCTCGTGACCGCGCAGCGCAGCACATGGGACATGATTTCCAACCTGCTGGTGTTCGCCGTTCTGGCGGGTGTATGCGAGGAGTTCTTCTTCCAAGGGGCGCTACAGCCGCTCCTGACGCGGTGGACGAGGAACCCGCATATCGGAATATTGCTTACCGCATTGATATTCAGCACCCTGCATTTCCAATTCTACGGATTCATCCCGCGATTTCTATTAGGAGTCTATTTGGGTTACCTGTTCTATTGGAGCCGCTCGCTGTGGCTACCTGCCCTGGCGCACGTGCTGCACAACGCCCTCTCGCTGCTCATCGACTACACGCTTCAGGGGCGTGGCATCGACACGAACAGTCTGCAATTCACCGACGTGAAGGGCGCTTTGCCGATGGCCGCCGGTTGCGCTTTGGTCAGCGCCATGGCCATCGTGTTCCTTTGGCGCCTCCATCGCGACGGGAACGTGACGGACGGCCCGTCAAACTCATAGCGCGACACCTGCGCAATCCATAAAAAACGTATCTTTGCCCCCTCGAAATCAATAAACATAAACCCTATAAATATGAAAGACTTAAGAGCAGAATTGCAAGCATTAGGTGTGGAGAATCCCGTTGAGATCTACCACAATTTGTCCTACGATGAGCTGTACAAGCACGAGACCGACCCGTCGCTGACCGGCTACGAGAAGGCCTACCTGACCAAGTCGGGCGCCCTTTCCGTCGATACCGGCATCTTCACCGGCCGTTCGCCCAAAGACAAATATATTGTCAAGGATGAGAACACGAAAGACAACGTGTGGTGGTATGACCCCAACAAGAAAGGCTCCGACAACAAGCCCATTGACCACAAGACCTGGGAACATTTCCGCAAGCTGTGCCAGAAGGAGCTTTCGGGCAAGAAGGTGTATGTGATGGACGGTTACTGCGGTGCCAACGA
>JAFXPL010000064.1 GCA_017527945.1 Bacteroidales bacterium
CACCGAAATAGAGGTAGTTGAGCACGGCTCCGTTCTCATACACGCCGACCTGCAGACCGTCAGTAAACGGGATGTTGCCGATGATAATGCCGAAACCGATGGGTACGAGCAACAGCGGCTCATATTCCTTGATAATGCCCAAAGCTATGAACACCAGGCCGATGCATATCATGATGATATGCCCCCAGGTGCAGTTTCCGAAGCCGGAATAGCTCAGAAATTGCAATAATCCTTCTTTGAAAAACTCTAACATAATCTCAATTTTTTCTTATTGGGAAACTATTCAAAAACCACGAGCACTTGTCCTTCCATGACGGCATCGCTCTTGCTCACCTTCACCTCTTTGACCACACCGTCGCGGTCGGCGTCGATGTTGTTTTCCATCTTCATGGCTTCGAGCAGGAGGAGGCGCTGGCCGGCCTTGACGGCGTCGCCGGGTTTCACGAACACGTCGAGCACGGTGCCGGGCAGCGGGGAGTTGAGGGTGCCGCCACCGCCCGTGGGAGCGGCGGGAGCCACTTTCTGCGCGGGAGCAGCGGCCTGTGCCTTCGGGGCGGCGGCCACTTTCACCACGGGCTTCACCGTCCGGGGTTTCAGCTCCATGTCGAGCTCCACCTTGTAGGGCGTGCCGTTGACGGTCACTTCGATGTTGTTGTCTTCCAATTCGCCGACTTCAACGGCGTATTTATTTCCGTAAATCTTAAAATTATAGGTTTTCATATTCTTTATTTCTGATTTTGGTGATTATCTTCTGGGGTTTCTCTTCATGGTGAGTTCCTTCTGCGCCCACGGGGAGTAGTGCTTGGAGGGCATGTTGATGGTGATGACCTCGCTCTCCTCGTCGTGCATGCTGCCGAAGTGGAGGTGCAGGGCGGTACCGATGGCGGCCACGGTCTCGCCGTTCACAGCCTCGTCATCGGCTTTGGTGCCTGCGGCCGCAGCCATGGCGGGCGTTTTGGCGGCCTCCTCCTTGGCTTTCGACTTCATCGTGGCGCGGCGGCTCGCGTAGTTGAAGATTTTCAGCATGACGTAGATCATGATAAGCGCCGTGAACACTACGGCCATGGAGATGATAGCCATGCCGATGCCATAGGGGTCGTCGCGTTTGAGCTTGTCCTGCTTGGAAATTTTCACCTCGGTCTCGTTGGAGGATGCGGGGGTGAAGTCGCTCAGGAAGTTCAGTTCGCCAGAGGCGCGGATGCCCTTCTTGAAGGCCTTGTCGTCGCGCACCCCGTCGGCCACGTAGCCGAACACGCGGGAGGTGTCGCGCAGTTCCACGGGATACTCCACGAGGTCGAGAAGTTCCTTGCCGTCGGAACTGATGAGCGCGATGTAGCGCGTTTTCGACTTCTCCGGGGTAAAGTTGGTGTGGAACGGGCCGTAGAGCGGCGAGTTGTCCAGGAAGAAGACCAGGAAACTGCGCTGGGGCATGTACATGTGCTGGTCCGTCGGGATACGGTACCAGTTGGAGGGAATCGTGCCGCCCTTCTTGCCGGCGGCGGCCAAGCCCGTGGTGTCATCCGTGAGGAAGCAGCCGGTAATGTTGACCGTGTTGTAGGCGGTGTTGAAGATCTCCACCCACGGCACGTGCCGGCCATACTCGTCCGCATAGTTGTCCACGTTCTTGATCATCATCTCGTTGAGGCGCAGGTCGTGCACCGACTGCCCGAAGGAGGCCGTGGCGGCGAACAGCACGACAACGGTGAAAATATATTTGTAAATCGATTTCATAAAACTCTAATTTATTGTTTTTTATAATGTAGAGACGCGATACATTGCGTCTCTACAACGAACATATTACAGCGGCAGGTTGTCGTGTTTCTTGGCCGGGTTCTCCAGACGTTTGTTACGCAGCGACTCGAGGGCGCGGATCACGCGGAAACGGGTGTTGCGCGGCTCGATGACGTCGTCGATGTAGCCGTATTGCGCGGCCACGTACGGGTTGGAGAATTTCTGGCGGTATTCCTCCACCTTCTCGTCGAGGAATTTTTGGCGTTCGCCGGCATCCTCGATCTTCTTCATCTGGGAGCCGTAGAGGATTTCAGCTGCGCCGCTGCCGCCCATGACGGCGATCTCGGCGGTCGGCCAAGCGTAGTTCACGTCGCCGCGCAGGTGCTTGGAGCTCATCACGCAGTAGGCGCCGCCGTAGTCCTTGCGCAGGATGACGGTGACCTTCGGCACGGTGCACTCGCCGTAGGCGTAGAGCAGTTTCGCGCCGTGCAGGATGATGCCGCCGTATTCTTGGCCGGTGCCGGGCAGGAAGCCGGGGACGTCAACCAGCGTGACCAACGGGATGTTGAAGGCATCGCAGAAGCGGACGAAGCGCGCGCCCTTGCGGGAGGCGTTGATGTCGAGCACGCCGGCCATGCACTTGGGCTGGTTGGCCACGATGCCCACGCTCATGCCGTTGAAACGGGCGAAGCCGACCACGATGTTCTGGGCGTAGGTGGCGTGCACTTCCAGGAACTTGCCGTCATCGACGATGCCGGCAATCACGTCCTTCACGTCGTAGGGCTGGTTCGGGTTGTCGGGGATGATGGAGTTGAGCGAGTCCTCCAAGCGGTTGATGGGATCCTCGGTGGGCTCGTACGGGGGTTCCTCCATGTTGTTGGAGGGCAGGTAGCCGATGAGCTCGCGCAGCAGGGCGATGCCCGTCTCCTCGTCGGACACGGAGAACTGCGCCACGCCGGACTTGGTGGAGTGGATGGTCGCGCCGCCGAGCTGCTCGGTGGTCACGTCCTCGCCGGTGACGGTCTTCACGACCTTCGGACCCGTGACGAACATGTAGCTGGAGTTCTGGGTCATCATGATGAAGTCGGTCAATGCAGGAGAATAGACGGCACCGCCGGCGCAGGGGCCGAAGATGGCGGAGATCTGCGGCACGACGCCAGAGGCGAGGATGTTGCGCTGGAAGATCTCGGCATAGCCAGCCAGACTGTTCACGCCCTCCTGGATACGGGCTCCACCGGAGTCGTTGAAGCCGATGACGGGCGCACCGACCTTCATGGCCTGATCCATCACCTTGCATATTTTCGCCGCGAAGGTCTCGGACAGCGAGCCGCCGAAGACCGTGAAGTCCTGCGAGAAGACATAGACCAGGCGGCCGTTCACCGTGCCGTAGCCGGTAACGACGCCGTCGGAGAGGAATTTGTCCTTCTCGATGCCGAAGTTGGTGCAGCGGTGGGTCACGAACATGTCGAACTCCTCAAAGCTGCCTTCGTCGAGGAACATCATGATGCGCTCCCGCGCGGAATATTTACCCTTGGCGTGCTGTTTGTCAATTTTGTCTTGACCGCCGCCCAAACGAGCCTTCTCGCGCAAGGCGAGCAACTCGTTGATTTTATCTTGCATTGCCATATTTAATTGATATTTAGTTTGTTATAAAATATAATTATTCCAAAATGCACATTATAAAGAATTTGCGAAAGTACAATTTTTTTCGATGTGAAAGGACAATATTTTACAAGCTGGATCCTAGATTTTGGAAACTCGATGGAACCCAGTTTTCGTGGATGGATGCGGCATGAAGGGCGAGAGGTTACCGCACCGTCACGCTGCCCCTTATCTGGCGCGGCACCCCGGACCATGTCCGGTATTCGATGACATAGTTATAGACGTTGTGGTGATACACCCGCCCGTTGATCTCGCCGTTCCAGCGGAAGCGCTTGTCGGTGGCGCTGTACACCGCCTCGCCCCAGCGG
>JAFXPL010000065.1 GCA_017527945.1 Bacteroidales bacterium
TTTCCCCTGTTGACAACCCCTCTCTCTCATCACCCCGTGTCGTTGTCGTTTGGGATTGCAAAAATAGTTTTTTTTGTATTCACTGCAACACCCTGACGCACTTTTTTTCACTTTTTCTGCATTTTCTTTGTAACTCGTTGTCACTCAGTGAAATAAAATTTCATTTTTTGTGTTTCTACCCCCGAAAAACACCCCTTTCCCGCCCTTTTTCCGCCCCTCCGGCACCCCTGACGACGGAAAATTTCGCAGATTTTCGCACTTTCGCTGCAAAAATCGAAATTCTCAAGGCCTTTCAACCCCTATTTTTTTCGAGATTATATGATATTAAATTGATATACAACCATTTACGACAATCAACATTTCGTATATTGCTAACTATCAACATGTTAGACTATTTTTCTTAATACAATGTTATTATATATACAATTAATAAGTATATAGACATGAGAAGACGAATTTAAGAGAAACGATGCTACAAGGTTCAATTGGCATTGGAGACAAAAAAAACGAGGGTAAAGACCCTCGTTCCTCGCTTTGTGCGGATGGGGGGACTCGAACCCCCACGGCTTACGCCACCAGATCCTAAGTCTGGCGCGGCTACCATTACGCCACATCCGCATTTTTTCGGGCGGCAAAGGTACACTTTTTTTCGTTATTTTGCCACCTTTTTATTATTTTTGCCGCCGAAATGAAATTAAGGCAAAACAAGAAAAGAGAAGAGCGCGCGGTATCCTTGTCGGCGCTCACGTGGCAGCGCTTCAAGAGGGAACGCCAGGCGGTCATTTCGCTTGCCTACATCGGCATCGTAGTGATTATCGCCCTTTTGGGCTATATAATCACCCCTGACCACACCCCTTTCTGCAACCACCAGCAATTGGAAATCGCCCTTCAGAAACCGGGCTTCAAAGTACAGCTTTTGGAAATCCAACCCGACCAGCAAGTTGAAAAAGTGAACTTCTTCCATAAGATGCTTTTCGGACAACCCGCAGAATACAAAACTATCCCGATAGATTCCTACAGGATGTCCGGCGACTCCGTGACCGTGAGACTGTTTCAGCAGAACTACCACGAGACATACGCGAAATCCCATCTCTCTCCTCGGATGGTGAAACAGCAGCGATTCCTGCTCGGCACCGACCGCTACGGTCGTGATGTCCTCAGCCAATTGATGATTGGGGCACGCGTGAGCCTTGCCGTCGGATTTCTCTCCATTTTCATCGCCCTGTTCATCGGGACACTCGTCGGAGCCGCCGCAGGTTACTTCCGGGGCTGGGTCGATGACGTGCTCACCTTTCTCATCAATGTGGTGTGGTCCATCCCCACCCTGCTCCTTGTCATCGCCATCAGCTTCGCCCTCGGCAAGGGTTTCTGGAAAATTTTCATTGCCATCGGCCTCACCATGTGGGTGGACATTGCCCGCGTCGTGCGCGGACAGTTCCTGAGCTTACGCGAGCAGGATTTCGTAGAGTCCGCAAGAGCATTAGGATACAGTAACTTGCGAATCATCGTCAAGCACATTCTCCCCAACATCACCGGCACACTCATTGTGATTGCCGCTTCCAATTTCTCGTCAGCCATCCTAATGGAGGCTGGTTTAAGTTTTCTCGGGCTCGGCGTACAGCCCCCCACCCCGTCGTGGGGCATCATGATGAAGGAGAACTACGCCTGTATCGTCCTCAACAACGCCTATTTAGCCATTGTGCCTGGCATTGCCATCATGCTGTTGGTACTTTCGTTCATGCTTATCGGCAATGCATTGCGAGATGCCATGGACGTTCGCAACTGATCCCGCTGTAAAAAACGACACATTCTTCCAAAAAGCGGGCACGTTGCTCCAACAAACGGCCACCCAAAAGAAGCAAAAAAATACATTACAGACGATAGCGACAATCGCAAAATCATATAACGATCTGATTTTTAGTAATTTGCAATATCATCAAAAACAAGTCGAAATATTTTTCAAAAGTTATCTGTTGAAAACAAAAAAAATGTATTTTTGCACCCTCAAAAAAGTAAGTACAAAAAAACAATAATAATATGAAAAGAACATACCAACCCTCGAACACGAGACGCAGACATAAACACGGGTTCAGAGAGAGAATGTCCACCGCCAACGGCCGCAGAGTGCTGGCCGCTCGCAGAGCAAAGGGCAGAAAGAAACTCACCGTGTCTGATGAAAGTCTGGGAAGAAAATAATCCAAAAGGAAAAGGGATTATTGTAGGAAAAAGAAGGCGTTGGTCTTCTTTTTTTTGTATTTTCGCCATTTTTTTATGTGCGACAAAAAAAAGGACAGAATGAGAAAAACAATATTGAGTATATTGCTGACTTGCGCGGCCGTTCTAACGTTCGCGCAAGGCGGCGGAGTGCCCATTGACGGCATCGTGGCCGTCATCGGCAAGTCCATCATCATGCGCTCCGATCTGGAAAAACACTTCAACGACTACAAAACGCAGTTCAAAACTGTAGAGGATCCGGACATGATATACTGCTCCATCCTCGAAAACCTGGTTTTCACCAAACTGATGGTCAATCAAGCAGAACTCGACAGCATCGAGGTCAGCGACGAAGAGGTGGATTACCGTCTCAACTCCCGTATTTCGTATTTCCTGCAACAGACCGGCGGCGACGTGAAATACATCGAAAACTATTTCAACAAATCGATGTCTGAAATCAAGAAGGAGATGCGCGAGATGATGTACGAACAAGCCCTGACAGAACAGGTGCAGTCAAACATCACAGGCAGCATCACCGTGACCCCGTCGGAGGTGCAACAGTTTGCCTCCAAGATCAACCCCGACAGCATGCCGATCGTGAGCACCACCTACCAGTTCGGTGAGATTGTGAAGATACCGCCTGTCAGCGACGAGGAAATTGCGGAGGTGCAGTCACGGCTGAACAGCTACCGCGAGCGCGTTCTTCGCGGGGAGAAGTTCGGAGCCATCGCCCGACTCTACTCCGACGACCCGGGCAGTGCTTCGAAAGGCGGCGACCTCGGCTTCGTAGAGCGCGGCACGCTGTATCCCGAGTTCGAGGCAGTGGCTTTCAATCTGAAATCCGGCGAGATCTCGCAGGTGGTGAAGACCCAAGCCGGCTACCATATCATCCAGATGATCGAACGGCGAGGCGAATCCATCCGCGTGGCGCACATCCTCATCCAGCCGAAACCCTCCACCGATGAGCAGGTGAAAGCCATCACTTACTTGGACAGCGTCCGCAAAATCATCATCGATGAAAAACTCACGCTGGAAGAGGCCGCCAAAAAATACTCCGAAGGCAGCACCCGGCTGAACGGCGGCATGGTGGTGAACCCCTATAACAACTCCTTGTCGTTCGACCGCCAATCGCTCGACGACGCCACCTTCACAACCATCGGGAAACTGATTCCCGGAGAGTTCTCGGAATGCGTCCCCTTCGTGAACGATGACGGCGTGATGGCCTACCGGTTGATTTATCTGAAAGAAAAAGTGGCCGAACACAGAGCAAACTTGGTGGAAGACTACGACATGATCAAAAACGCGGCCCTGGAACAGAAAAAACTGGATGCCATGGAAAAATGGGTTTTAGAGAAAGTAAAAGTGACTAACATCAAAATATCGGAACAATATAAATACTGTCCATTCGTTACGAAGTGGCAGATTCCATGAGAATTGAGAATTGAGAACTGAGAATTTGGAATTAGGAATTTAAATTGAATACATATATATGGATTTAGAGAAGAAAAACGACATTGAGGCGATAGAGTCTTTTGTGGAGAAATATAAAACCCTTCGGCAGGAGATTGCCAAGGTGATTGTGGGTCAAGACGATGTGGTGAAAAACGTGTTGATGGCGATGTTCAGCCGGAGCCACGCATTGCTCATCGGTGTCCCTGGACTTGCCAAGACATTGATGATCACAACAATAGCGAAAGCAGTGGACATGTCTTACAATCGTATCCAATTCACACCTGATCTGATGCCGTCCGACATCATGGGTGCGGAAATTCTGGATGACAACCGGAACTTCAAATTTGTGAAGGGTCCGATTTTCGCGAACATCGTGCTGGCCGACGAGATCAACCGTACGCCCCCGAAAACGCAATCGGCGCTGTTGGAGGCGATGCAGGAGCGTTCGGTGAGTATGAACGGTACCACCTACGACCTCCCGAACCCGTTCTTTGTTTTGGCCACGCAAAACCCCATCGAGCAAGAAGGCACATATCCGCTGCCCGAGGCCCAGCAGGACCGATTCATGTTCAACATCATGCTGGACTATCCCTCCAAGACTGAGGAAGTGGAGATTGTGAAGCGTACCATCCACGGCGACATGGTGGAGCCGCAACGCGTACTGACGGTCGAAGAAATCGTTTTCTACCAGAAGCTGCTGCAGAAAATCCCGATTCCGGAGAACGTCTATCGCTATGCCGTGAACCTCTCCACGTTGACCCGCCCGGGCACGTCGCAGGCGCATCCATGGGCCAACGACTACCTCTCCTGGGGTGCCGGTCCGCGCGCCTCGCAGTTCCTCATCATCGGCGCCCGCACGCATGCCGTGCTCAACGGCAAGTATTCGCCAGACATTGAGGACGTTCGCGCCGTGGCCTACAACATCTTGCGCCACAGAATCATCAAGAACTACAAAGCGGAAGCCGAAGGCATCACGATTGAGCAAATCATCGACAAGCTGTTGACGGCCGCCGACACCCAATAGGCGATGAACAGACTGCGACAACCATTCTGGAAGTGGCTTCTTTTTGCCTCCGCCGCCGTGATTTTCGCGGTCATCATCATCTATTCCAACAAACTGATCCGCAAAATCGCCGATGAGGAGCGCCAGCGCATTGAAATCTGGGCCGGCGCCATCACCTACAAAACGCAAATCATCAACGAAACCGAGCGATTCTTTGACTCCATCCGCATTGAAGAGGGCAACCAAGCAACTATTTTCGCCAAAGCCGTGAAAAAAGTTGCGGAAGCATCTCTATATGAGGATATTACATTCTACCAAGACATTATCTCCGCCAACAAGACCGTACCGACCATCATTGCCAGTCGGCATGGCGACATTGACGCAGCCATCAATCTGCCCGACAGCATCATCAACATGCGCAATGTCAGCGAATTGGGAAGCAAACTCAACGAATTTGACAGCCTAAAGCTCCCCTACTACCACCGCGATTACGTGATGGTCTATTACAAGAACTCGCACATTTACGGAGATTTTCGGGAAATGATTGACAATCTTCTGGAGTCATTCTTCGAGGAGACGGTCATCAATTCCGCATCAGTACCGGTGATCATCACCGACAGTACCCAAATCAATGTCATCGCAGCGGGTAACATCGACTCCGCCGTCATCAAAGCGCCGTTCAAGGTAAACGCACGGTTGGAGAAGATGCGCGAAGAGAATGAGCCCATCGTGTTAGACTGGCTGGACCGCGGGAAATGTTATGTTTTCTACGAGGAGTCGTCAGTGCTGAAACAGCTACGCCTGTTCCCCTACATCCAATACGGCATCATCTTTGTTTTCGTACTAATTGCGTACCTGCTGTTCAGCGTCACCCGGAGGGCCGAGGAGAACCGCGTCTGGGTGGGCATGTCGAAGGAAACGGCACACCAGTTAGGCACACCCATCTCCTCGCTGATGGCCTGGACGGAGCTGTTGAAAGAGATGCCCGTTGATCAGTCCATTCCTCAGGAAATCGGCAAAGATGTGCATCGTTTGGAAACCATTGCGCAGCGATTTTCGAAAATCGGATCCGTTCCCGTATTGGAGAGCACTGACATCGTCCCTATTATCGAAGATTTCACTGGCTATCTGCAGACCCGCATTTCTTCTATGGTGCGCATACACTTCGAGAAGCCTGACCATCCCGTCGTACTGCCGCTCAATAAGCAGCTTTTCGAGTGGGTCATTGAAAACTTGTGCAAAAATTCGGCTGACGCCATGAACGGAAAAGGCGACATCACCGTCACCATCAGCGAAGAAAAGAACAAAGTGTATGTGGATGTAACCGACACGGGGAAGGGGATCCCGCCCAAGATGCAACGACGGATATTCTCCCCAGGCTACACTTCCAAGAGCCGGGGATGGGGCTTGGGACTGACCTTAGCCAAGCGCATCATCAACAACTACCACAAAGGTAAACTGTTCGTGAAATCCTCCGTCATCGACCAAGGGACCACAATGCGCATCCAACTGCGCACCGGCCGGCAATAAAACCCTGACTAAGCCAAAGTCACTTGTCTAAGTCACTTGTCTAAGTCTAAGTCAATCATCTACAAGTATATATACGAATAGAGCAAAACACTATCCTCGTTCATCGTTTCACGATTTACAAATGTCGAATAGACTTTCGTCGGCCATTTTTTGTAATAGTCGTAGGAATAGGTGAACGATTCCGTGTCTGAAAAAACGTCATACTCATCCGTCACCGAAACCCCTACGGTGTTGTTTTTGCTACAAAAACAATACTGCGGTGCATCATTCAGCAGCTGATGGTCAAGATACAAGCCGAGAAAACGGTTCAAAGGGTTGAGTTTGTCATCATACACATAGGAAAACGTCAGCTTTTGGACGCTGTCGGGTCTGTCAATCTTCATTTTCACATACTTGACGTTGTCGCCATCCCATTGAAAATCCATATTTGCCGAGGAAAAATTGTAGGATTCGGACTTTTCACCATGAGAAACAACCCTGGAGTTCCACTCACAGCCGTTTCCAGGCAAAAACCAGGTCAGCAACGAACCGTTTCTTGCCTCTTTCGTCGTTTTTTTCACGACCATGTTTGAAAGCTTGCCTTTTTCATACGACAACGAATAGGTCTCCATAAGCTGGTCCTTCTGATAGGTGTTAATCGTGGTCAACAATTTGCCATCATAGAGAAACTCCGTATATTCATCACCGGATTCAATCTTTGAAAGCATGTCATTCTCATAAAAATAACGCTGGGTACGGTTAACATCGCCATTCTTGCGGTAGAAATCGATACGGTGCAACTGTTCGCCATCCCAATACCACTGCTCTTGCAAATAATGGCCGTCTGCCTCGCTATAAACCTTATTGATTTTCATTTTAGGGTTAAAAACGCCCAAATTATCCTTTTGGCAGGAAAAGAAGCCGAGCATCAACACGCACGACACAAACAAAATGCTTAATTTCTTCATTTTTAACAGGTTCAAGTTTCTTTAGGAATAACAACGACAATCATTCGATTATTCGGCCGCAAAAATACATTTAATATCCGTTCGTATTGCCAAAAAATGTACTTTTGCCTCCCGTTAAATCGAAGTATCAAATCAAATAAAAATAGTATGAGGAAAAATTTCGTATTCACATTGCTGTGCTGTCTGGCGGCCGTGAGCAGCGCCCTGGCATGCACAAATTTCATTGTCACAAAGGGAGCCAGCAAAGACGGTTCCTGCTTTCTGACGTATGCGGCTGACTCGCACCAACTGTACGGCGAGCTGTACTATCGTCCGGCGGCCAACTATCCGGCCGGCACCTGGTTAGACGTGATTGAGTGGGACACGGGCAAGAAGCTCGGCCGAATCCCGCAGGTGGCGCACACCTATTCCGTGGTGGGCAACATGAACGAGCACCAGTTAGCCATCGGGGAGACCACCTACGGCGGCATTGAGGAACTGATGCATGGGCAAGGATTAATTGACTATGGTTCATTGATTTACATCACGCTACAAAGGGCTAAGAATGCCCGCGAGGCCATCAAGGTGATGTCGGAGTTGCTCGACGCATACGGCTACGCCAGCGAGGGAGAGTCGTTCTCCATCGTGGATCCCAACGAGGCTTGGGTGATGGACCTCATCGGCAAGGGTGAGAAAGTGGTGGATGCCAAGGGCAAGGTAGCGAAAGAATGGAGCAACGGTGCCGTTTGGGTAGCCCGTCGCATTCCCGACGGCTATGTATGCGGCCACGCCAACCAGTCGCGCATCACCACCTTCCCGTTGCGTGACGGCAAAACCTCCATCACCAACAAGGAGTTAGACAAGATTTTCCTGCCCGGCATCGAGACGGTCTATTCCGCCGATGTCATCTCCTTTGCCAGAATGAAGGGCCTTTATCCGGCAGACAAAAAAGCGGCTCCCGATGCACAATTCAGCTTCTGCGACACCTACAACCCCATCACATTCGACGGAGCCCGCTTCTGCGATGCCCGCGTGTGGGCCTTTTTCAATCATGTCAACCATGCAGAAGTAGCTCAATATGAAGATTATGCACGTGGCGACAATCTCAAACACCGTATGCCGCTGTGGATCAAACCCGCCAACAAAAACCAAATCGACGCACAGTTCATGATGCGGATGATGCGTGACCACTACGAAGGCACTTCCATGGACATGACCAAGGACCTCGGCGCAGGCCCCTACGCATGCCCGTACCGCTGGCGCCCGATGACCTGGTCGGTGGATGGCAAGAATTATATTCACGAACGCGCTACGGCCACCCAACAGACCGGCTTCGTGTTCCTTGCCCAATGCCGCAACTGGCTGCCCGACATGTTCGGCGGCATCTATTGGTTCGGCGTGGATGATGCCGGAAGCAACTGCTTCGTGCCGATGTTCTGCGGCATCACCGAAATCCCGAAGGAATACGCCGAAGGTAACGGCTCCATGGTCGAATACTCCCCCACCTCCGCATTCTGGACCTTCACCAAGGTCAGCAACTTTGTCTATACCCGCTACAGCGACATGATCAAGCATGTCAACGAGAAACAAGCGCAATGGGAAGGCAAATTCGTGAGAGAAATCGACCAGATGTCCGCCAAAATGAAAGATCTGTGCACACAAGACCCCGAGAACGCACGCAAACAACTCAATGCCTACTCCAAACGCGCGGCAACAGAAGTCTGTCAGGATTGGAACCGCTTGTTCGAGTATCTGCTGGTGAAATACCACGATGGCAACGTGAAGAAAGAGAAGAACGGCAAGTTCGAGACCAACGGCAACGAGAAACCTCAAGTGGTCTTTCCCGAACAGCCCAAATGGCCCGACAACTGGTACCGTATGATTGTCCGCGACTGTGGCACGAACATCCAGGCGAAGTAGTTTTGTGCTTTTCACATAAAAAAAGCGTGTCGGAAACGGCACGCTTTTTTTGTTCAAAGTTTCAGGTTCCAAAACTCCCTTAACCTCGTAACCCTCTAACCATATAACCCCCTCTCACTCCTGCACATACACCCTCGGCACACGCTGCGAGATGCGGGTCATCAGTTCGTAGCTGATCAGACCGGCGGCCTCGGCCATCTCCGAAACGGTGTTGCCCTCACCATAGACAATGACCTCATCGCCCTCGTGCACGCGCAGCCCGGTGATGTCAAGCATGCACATATCCATGCAGATTTTGCCGATGACCGGCACCTTCTGCCCCTGCACGAGCACAGTGCCTCTCCCGTTGCAGAGCTCGCGGGGATAACCGTCGGCATAACCGATGGGGATGATGGCCACTTGCGTGTCGCGCCGCAGCCGCCAGGAACGGTTGTAACCGATAGTCTCACCGGCCGGGATGTTCTTGATTTGTGTAATCACTGTCTTGAGTGTCACCACATTATGCAGTTTCGCGATAACCTCCGGAATTTCGGAACAGCCATAGAGTTGGATGCCGAGACGCACCATGTCGAACTGCGCCTCCGGGAAACGGGTGATGCCGGCACTGTTGAGGATGTGCCGCAGAATCTTGTAGTCGAAGGCGGCACACAGCTGGTCGGTCATGCGACCAAACAGGGCAATCTGGCGACGTGTGAACGCATCCTCGGCGGGATCTTCGGCGGCGGCAAGGTGCGAGAACACCGATGCAATGCGCAGCTTCGGGTTGCGCTTCACCGTGTCTATCAGTCGCGGAATGTCCTCCAAGTCGAACCCCAAGCGGTGCATTCCAGTATCCATCTTGACGTGGATGTTAAACTGCGGGATTTCCGGATGGCGCGCCAAGACCTCCTCCAACTGCTGCAGATAGTAGAAATTGAAGATTTCCGGCTCCAAACGGTGGTTCACCATCACCTCGAAGCTGTGCGCTTCCGCCCCGAGCACGATAATCGGTGTGTCGATACGGCGTTTGCGAAGCCGCACGCCTTCATCGGTATAGGCAACTGCAAGGTAATCAATATTTTGACTCACCAACGTATTGACTAACTCCACATCGCCCAGCCCATACGAAGAGGCTTTCACCATGGCCACCATCTTCGTGTCTGGGCGCAAACGATTGCGATGGAAATTGAGATTGTAGGCTAACGCGGGCAGATTCACCTGCATGATGGTCAGATGCGTCTTGTGCTGCAACGCTTTCACCACCTGTTCGAAATGGAAGTTGCGGGCACCCTTCACCAAGATGATCTCGTAGGAGATAGGCAAGTCGGGAAGACAGGACAGCAGGTCGGCAGTGTCGCGGAAAAAGAGCTGCTCGCCTATATCGAAAACTCCTTTGTGGCCTTCAAAGCTGCTACCGACCGCAACCAAACGCGAGATGCCATGCCGCTTCAGTTGTGCGTTCAACCGGCGGAAATCCTCCTCCGTCATCTTGCCAACCTGCTCGAAATCCGATAGAATGAGCGTCTTTTTCCCCATTTGGGTCTGCGTGTCCAAAAAGTTCAACGCCGCCGACAACGAATTGGTGTCTAAGCTATATGTGTCATTGACAAGCACCGAATGGTTCCGTCCTTCCATGATTTCCAACCTCATGCTGATGTGCGTGAGCCGTCCAAGCCTGCTGTTGATTTCCTCCGGCGTGAATCCGACATGCAACAGTGTGACCATCACGTGGGTGACATTCTCCAATGAGGCACTGTCGATGAAAGGCACGGTGTAGTCGAAGCCGCCGAGGGTGATGACGGTGCCGCCAGTCTCCGCCGGGCGCATGGCAACGGGATAGGTGCTGCCGGCGCTTCCCCAGGAAATCCTGTGCAGGTGCGCATACTCCGGCAACTGCAGCACCATGTTGACCTCCTCGTTGTCATCATGATAAATCAACACCTCCACATGCTGGAAAAGCTTGAGTTTCTCGATGATTTTGCGGATATTAGACTGGAAGAACTGTCCGTGCGCCGCCCCGATGTTCGTGAGAATCCCGATGGTGGGGTCAATGATGTCGGCCAAGACACGCATCTCGTTGGGACGGGAGATGCCCGCCTCGAAGACGGCGATGTCGTGCCGGTCAGACATTTTCCAGACGGAGAGCGGCACGCCGAGACGCGAATTGTAGCTGTCGGGACTCTTCACCACCTTGTATTTGTCGTCGAGGATGGAGGAGAGCCACTCCTTGACGATGGTCTTGCCGTTGCTGCCGGTGATGCCGATGACCGGATAGTGAAACCGCTGCCGGTGCTTCATGGCCAAAAGTTGGAGTGCTTCCACAGAGTCTCCCACAAACAGAAAGTTCGCCGCCGTACACTCCGAGTAGCTTTCCATTACCTTGGTAATCACAAAATTGCGGACACCGAGCTGATACAGTTCGGGGACATAGAGATGTCCGTCGTTCTTCTCCGTCTCGATGGCGAAGAAAAGCGTGTGTTCCGCATCCGTCACCTTGCGGCTGTCAATAGCCAGTTCCGTAATCTGGCATTCAGGCGTTCCGAGGATGGTCTCCTCCGGATTGATAAACGCTATAATCTCAGCAAGTTGCATCTGTCTTAAAACCAATAATTTGGTGGCAAAAATAAAAAATTATCCCAAACAGGGCAAACCCATTCAGGATAAAAACATATTATAATCGAACAGCGACGCACCGCAGTACGTCGCTGTAGGCTTCTAATGCGAAAACTATCAATATTCGTAAATGGTGGTTTCCATATCCTCATTTCCCTCGTTATCAGTCGTAAGCGAGGTCACTGAAGTGGGATACTTGCCATCATATTCGTACGTATATTCCACATTCATGTCCTGCACCGCGCCTATCCGCGTCGTCATCGTGAGAACATTGTTCTTGTTAAGGAAGAAATTGTTGACGACTTCGCTGCCCATTTGGGACACCATGCCGTAGAACGGGTTGTTCTTTTTGTCGTAAGTGAGATCCACCGTCTCCGAGACGGGCATGAAGCCGGTTATCGTGATATCCATGGACTTTACATTGTTTCCATCCCAGGTCAACTGCATCGTAATTTTCTCATTCTTGGCGTCGTTGGGACACTTTTTGACAAACTGGTTCACCGCCGGAACGACTTCAGGCAACAGGTAGCGAAGGAGGCCACCCGTCTTGTATTTATCCCACATATATGTCATTTCAATCTCGATTTTGGAGATTTTATTCCCCTTGTATTCAAAATCATATTTGGCCAACAGATCCCCGTTGTTCAATCCCTTGGCATAAACCTTGATTTCATCCAGTTTGTTGTCATCGTACGTGATGTCCGAGTGCGAATTGCTGTTGTCAATCGCAATCAAACGGTTCTTGGTGTCGTAGGAGAACTGGTCGGTGAAAGTCAGCGCCTCGTAATAGCGGTCAATGGAGGTGAGCGTGTTCCCGTCCCAGTGCCAGGCTTCGGCGAGCACTTTCTCCCCGTCGTCGTTCACGGTGTAGATTTTCTGGATTTTCTTGGCGGGTTCATAGACCCCGTCGTTTTTGTTACAAGCTGAAAACATGGCTGCCACAGCCACGCACAGACAAATGACGATACTCTTTTTCATAATAATGGGATTTAAAATGATGCGGCAAAAATACAACTTATATTGTTTCGCATAGATTAAAATCGTACTTTTGCATTTTGAAAAAAA
>JAFXPL010000066.1 GCA_017527945.1 Bacteroidales bacterium
CTCCCAGCTGATGGTGTAGGCCAAGCGGGGATCAGCGGCGTCAATGTCCACCAGCATGTCGCCGACCGTGGGCTCGTCGGCCGCATCGAAGCGGTAGCCCCAAGCCACGGAGGTGGTGTCGATGTTCAGGACGAAAACGGCACTGTCGCTGCCGGTGCCGATCCAGTAGAGGATGTCGGCAGGGTCGATGGCGGCGTCGGAGAGCGTTTGCGTCGTGTCCACGGGCGGGGTGACCGTCGTATCCACAGGCGTGACCGTCGTGTCAACGTTGGCCAGGATGACACTCAGATTGTCTATGCCGCAGTAACGGTTGCCGGGACCGGTGGTGCTGGCCGTGGTGCTGGCAACATCCCACATCAGCGTGAGGCGTGCGTCGGCCGGCACATTAGCATACTCGCTGAAGCGAATCGTGTCGTGGTGCAGGACTTTATTGTCGGCAGCGTAAGTTTCGAGTGCCACAAAATCGGCGGTGTCGTTCATGATGTAGCCCACTGCGAGGTGCGCGTTGGCATCGGCCATGTTCGTGCGGTGGTCAAAGGCGAGGATTGTCTGCGCAAGGGGAGCGTCAAAGGGGGGCAGTATCGCATAGCGGCGGGTGCCTGTGGTGAGCATGTCGTTGATGTGGTTGGCGTTGGTGCCGGTGTAAATCTGACTGGCGATGAAAGTGAAGTAAGCGTCGTTGGCCGCGATGGCCCCGTAGCTGTTGGTGCTGGTGGAATAGCCCACGCCACCGAAGTAGTCAGACACCGTGGAGGTGCCGTTGCCGCTGTGGTTGACCGTGCCGTTGCCGAAAACGGTCCAGCATTCGGGCAGCGGGGCACCGGCATAGTGGGGACGCATGGTTGCATCGGACGTGTAGCCGGCAAAGTCGTCGTTATAGGGCAGCGCATGGACGGTTGTGCAGAGCGTTACGGGATCGACCGGCGTGGCCGGAGCCGCCACAGGCACAATGGGCGTTTGCCAGGCATATCCCCAGGTTGACCAGTCGGCAGGGTCGCCGGTTTGTGTGGCACAAGCTGAGTTACCCACCTTAATGAGGTCACCCTGATATACATCCATGTCAGGGTAGCCAAAGTTGGCCAATACCCCGTTCACATTGTACATGATATAACCTGTACTCGGCTGAAGCAAAGAAAGATCGTAGGTGTCGTCTTGATAGTTGACATCATAGATGATACCGCCGCCGCCCGAATAGCTGAAGCGGGGGTCGTAGGCGGCGATGGTGTCCATCACCGCTTCCACGGTGGCACTGGTGCCGTTGAAACGCACGCCCCAGGCCAGTGCCGTCTCCGGATCGCACCAGTTGGTGGAGAAAATCACTTCCGTGCTGCCGGTTCCGACCCAGTATTCGATCTGCGAGAGGGCGATGGTGGCGTCAAGAGAACCACTGTTGGGGTCGGTGGCCGCAGTGGCGGAATTGAGGGAAAAATAGCAAGAACTGCTGATTTCCATCTGGTCGCCGTCAGACATGGCATATTCGCTGTAGCCAACCGGGGCAAAGGTCCCGTTGACATTGTAGCACCAGTAGCTGGCCGAAGATCCGGAAACCAAAGTGCCGTCATTGTAGCCAATATGAGTTACATAGCCGGATCCAATGTTGTAAGTCACGCGGCTGTCATAAGTGGCAATGGAGTCCAACAAGTTAGAGGCCGTAGCCCCGCTATTGAAGTGGACACCCCAAGCCAGGGCAAAGTTGTTCCCGGAAGGATTGTCGTCCCACCCGATAATCACAACGGCGCTGTTGCTGCCGCTTCCTACCCAAAATGCAATGTCTTCTACAGGGAATTCATCGACCGAACGCATCGCGTTCACTTGGAAATCATGCCCGTTCTGGTGAATTGTCACCGGATTTTGGGCGCTCAACAGGTTTATCACACACAATAAACCCAAAATCGTAAGAAATTTTCTCATAATTTTTTATTTGATGTTTGTTTATTTTGACTTGTGATTAGTGATTAGTGATTAGTGATTAGTGATTAGTGATTAGTGGTTGGTGGTTGGTGATTAGTGGTTGGTGATTAGTGGTTGGTGATTAGTGGTTGGTGATTAGTGGTTGGTGATTAGTGGTTGGTGACTTGTACCGATTCACTGCTCACTGTTCACTGTTTCCTAATTATCGAATGCCATCGCCGACGGGTTCAGGCCTGCCTCGAAGGAGAACTTCTTCTTCCCGTCCTTGTCGAAACAATAGACATCGCCGTTGGTGGTGAACGTGCCGGCGTCGGTGATATAGACGTCGCCGTTCAGCGGGTTCACCTTGATGCCGTAGGGGGTTTTCAGCTGCGTGCCGTCCGTGATGAACTGCTCTTTCACCACTTCGTCGGTCTCCAGGTCCAGCACCTTGACCCAAGCGGAGCTCATCGTGCTGAAATTGTAGGTGTAGATGTAGGCCAAGTTATGGTGGATGTCGAAGTTCAGCACTTCCAAATCGTAGGTTTTGATCACCTCATCTGTTTGGCTGTCAATCTTTTGGAAAGTATAGGGTACGCTGCCGTAGTTGCCGTTGGAGACCAGATAGACGTAGCGGTCGTTGTAGGCTTTGATGCGGGTGGGGTTGATGACCACCTCAATGTCCTTGCTGACCGTGAAGCTGGCCGGGTCGATCACGGAAACGGTGTTGCCGTAGTTCGGTGCG
This sequence comes from Bacteroidales bacterium, assembly GCA_017527945.1. Next base: position 2,636 of record JAFXPL010000066.1, read on the forward strand.
CTCAAGCCTCCGGAATTGGAGACATAGATCTTACCGTTGCAGGCGCAGATGCCGTCGGGGTTCGGGCCGGTGTGCAGGGTGGCCTCCACCTCCAAGCTGGCCGTGTCGATGCGCACCACATCGCCATCGAAACAGGATATGTAGCCCTTGTCGCCGAGGAAAGCGATATAACGCGGTTGTTTTCCTGATAAATTGATGGTTTTCAACGATTTAACAGTCTTTGCATCCACCACCTCCACGATGTTGGAGTTGTTGACCACAATGTAGAGCTTGCCGCCGTATTTTTGCAGGTCGTTGCCCACGTCGCCCAAGCCGCGGTGGTTGACATCCAAGAAGAGGTCGCCTGTGAGCGTTCCCGTCGTGAAATCATAGTAGGACAGGGTGCTGTTGTTTTGCAGATAAAGGCCCTCGTTCAGGATGAACAGACCGCTTGCATAGGCATCGGGTCGGGGCTCCGGCTCCGGCTCCGGTTCCGGACGATGGCAGGCAGCGACGAGCAGGGGCAGCACAAGCACCCATAAAAGATTGTTTCTCAAAAAATTCCATAAACGCATAATCCTCGGCATTTAAGGGTTCGACAAAATGCTTCGGACAATAAAGGGACTGAAGTGAGCTGAAAGCCACTTTTTGCATCCGCCTACCTCCCGAAGCGATAACAACGCGCGGTGGCAGGTTTTCTGACTCATTCCCGGGGCAGCGCCTTCCCGTCTTCCGACAGTGACAAATTGCTGCTCCAACACGCGGAACTTACAGCAGCGGGTACTGTACAGGATTCGCACCTGTTTCCCTCTCAGGACTTTGCACATTGAAAGTCCTTCACCACTTTGCAGCGGCAAAAATACACTTTTTTAGATAACAGGGACTCTTTAAAAACAAGTAGAGACGCAAATTTTTGCGTCCCTACTCGATTTCCCCCTCTTAATCTTTCACACATCGCACTGCGGCCGCGCCTGCGCGATGTTGGAGAGCTGTTGTCATGGACGACTGGTTCGAATCCAGCCCCCAGGCTTTCAGGTACAATGATGATTGCCTCGTGACCGTCCAAAAACGTGCCATGCCACCGAAGTAGCCGGCATAGATGCCCGTTGCAGGAGTCTGCATGCCTAATGGGTGAATCCCGAATCCGGAAGTGTTGTTCGTCATGGGATGGTCGCCCACAAAGCATTCGCCGTCCGAAAACTTCCAAAACGAAGCGGCAGCCACCGCCTTGCCATAGTTGCCCGGAACCGTATCGCAGTTATAGGCAGTCTGCGCGGACAGATAGTCGTGGAGCTGTTGCCATTCCCCGTTTGAGGGAACATGCCACCCGAAGGGACAAATGCCCTGGATGCCTGAAGGGACGGAGGCCGTCATTGTGTCGTTCATGGCGCACACTGCCTTCCAGTTGTAAAGGTAACCGTAGTAGGAAAACTGCATGTCCATGTTCGGGTAGTAACGGCAGGGAAGCGTGGTGGACAAGGAGTCGGCAAGCGGGATTTCCGTGCCGTCATAGAAATGGGTGGTCCGCAGATTTTCCTTCATCCAGCATTGTTCGCCCATCTGAATGGTGGCATACTGGTTGCCGTCATAGTCATAGACGTATGCATTGTCCGGACAAGGTTGCCCATCGGTAGAATAGTTGAGGTCGGCCGTGAAGAATTTGACTTCGTTGCCATAGACCGTGTCGTTGGCGGTTATGGCGTAGGCCCGCACATAGTAGAAAGTGTTCGGCTGCAGGTTCGCCATGTCAACTGTGAAAACATTGAAAGGCATGGCTGGAACGGCGCTGTTGTCCGCCAAAGTGGGGTCCGGGGAGGTGCTCCACACAAGGCCGTACGCGGTCACCGGAACGCCTCCGTTGTGGGTGATGTTCCCGCTACCCCTTGCAGATACGGCCGTGATATCGGACACGGTGGTCGTATAGACCGTAGGGGCGCATTCCACAGGCAGGTCACGGACACAACGCACGGAAAAGCCGTGTTCTTGCGTATAGATGTTCGATTCATTGAGGTTGGGGAAACGGAAGTCAAGGAAAATAACCTTTGGATTCGGCTCCCCAGCAAGCTTTGAGGAGGTCCAGAACATGGCATTGGCCGTGAAATTGAACCATCCGGGCTGGTTTTCCGCGCTGCCGTAATAGCCGGCGGCCCTGGCGCTGAAGCCCGTGGCGTTGATCATGTTGTGGATGTTTGGGAAGCTGGTGACCCATCCACCCACAGGAGAGCAGTTGTCGAAGACCAAATGCATCCAATCGTTTGGAATCGCCCAATAAGAAGAAGGATGATCGACAAGGGAGAGCGCCACATTGGACATCACACCATTACACAGACACTCTGACTGAGTCTGGAGAAACCCATAGAGAAGTTGGTATTCCTCGAGACTCGGAACATGCCAGCCCGAGGGACAGATGCCTTGCACGCCCGAGGGGATTGATGACGAAGCTTGGGCCCCGTTCATCACCGCCGCCCAATTGTACAGGTAGCCGTACGAGGCCACATTGTTGTTGCTTCCGTCAGGCGAGTAGCAGACCGGCGTGGTGGAAAAGGCTGTGGCAAGCGGTATTTCGGTGCCGTCCTCATAATGGGTGGTCCGCAGGTTCTCGCGCATCCAGCACTGGTTGCCGATGCGCACCGTATTGTAGATGTTGCCGTCATGATCTGTGACCACAGAGGTGCCTGGACAAACCTGGTCGTAGCGCTGCGGGGCAGGCGTGAGCGTCTGGAAAGCGATTTCGTTGCCGTAAGCAATGCCCGCACTGTTGACGGCGTAAGCCCGCACATAGTAGGTCATGCTGAGGTAAAGATCCGAAATCGTGTGGGTGAATGTCCCAGTCCCGGTGCCCAATGCAATATGGTAATCCTCTACGGTGGGGTTGGGATGGAAGCCCCAGCAAAGGCCGCGCTCAGTCACCAAGGCACCGCCGTCGGACATGACCAGACCGCCCGAAACCGCAGAATTGAGTGCAATGTCGGAGGCTGGGTAGGTAGTCACAGACGGAAGCGCCGGTCCCGGCGGAACAGAATCCGAAGTCACAAAGCGTTGCTCCTCGCCATACACGACACCCTGTTCATTAACGGCGTATGCCCGCACGTAATAGTCGGTTTCGGGTGACAAATCGGTCATCGGACAGGAGTAGGTGCCGGTGTCGGTGCCGGAAATGCAGATGTTGTCGTCAATGGTGGGGTGCGGGATGCTGTTCCAGCAAATGCCCCGCTCCGTGACTGCGCAGCCGCCGGTGTTGGTCACCCGTCCTTTGGCCATTGCCGAAGTGCTCGTGACGTTCGTGACCTCGCCCGTGACGACCGTGGGGAACTGGCAAGCCGTTGAAGGAGGTGCGTCATAGTCTTGCACACATCTCACGGAAATCGCATCTTTTCTGTAAAAGAGGGAGGCTCCGCTAATATAGTCGTTATTATGTCTGACTGCGATAGCGTAGGTGTAATAGCGGTCATAATGGTCATTATATTGGAGCGTGGAACACATAATTCCACCGAAAGTCCCAAAACCTTCGAAACCGCCGATAAAGCTGTAGCTCACATTCCCGATGATGGATCCGGCAGGGCAAATGGACAATCCCGTGGCATTGTTTTGTGTCGAGTCATAGCCAGGCGTGCAACCGGCGGAGCAGGAGGCCCAACCGAAATTGGAGGCCAAAGCAGGAGCGACGTGCCAGACCTGGTCGGGAGGGGTGGTACATCGATACTTGTTCAATGCGGATACATAGTTTTTCAGCTGGTATTGTTCAGCCCGGGAAGGAATGTGCCAGCCGTTCGGGCAAATGCCTTGTACTCCGGAAGGGGTGGCATCGCTGGACGCCTCGCCGTTCATGGCCGCATGCCAATTATACAGCAGTCCATAGACAGCCACTTTGGAGGTGTCTTTGGCCGGCGGATAGCAGAATGGCAGACTGTCGCTGCGCTGGCTCCAGTCCGTGCACATCGGAATCGGACTTCCGTCCGGGAAATGGGTGGTGCGGAGGTTCTCGCGCATCCAGCACTGCTCCCCGATTTTCACGGTGGAATAGACATTGCCGTCGATGTCGGCGACAGCGGGAATGTCCGGGCAAACCAGACTGTCCATCTGGATCCACGTGGTGGAAACCGTATATTCCTCGCCATAAGAGGTTCCAACGGCGTTGGTGGCATACGCCCTATAATAATATATGGTATGCATGTTCAATCCTGTCGCCGTAACCGTGAAAACGCCTGTTTCGCCAGCCCCGGCAGCCACATGAAAATCGTTGATGGTGGGGTTCGGCAGCGTGCTCCAGCAGATACCCTTCTCCGTCACCAAGGAGTTGCCGTCGGTGACCACGTTGCAGCCTGCACGGAACGAGTGGTCGGAAACATTGCTCGCCCGGACAGTGGTCACGGTCGCGAGCCGTCTTTGCACTTCATTATAGCTCAATTCGTCGCGTACGCAACGCACAGGCAGGGCATTATAGGCCCATTCGGCATTATCTGTGACAGATGCGCTGTTGTAGTTGAGGTGAATGTAACGCCTTCCCCAGCTTGACCAATACTGGGCCACTTGGTGCCTTATGTGGTTGGAAACGTAATTCGTGACGGAAAGGCTCGTGCAGCCCGTGGGCACCAACGAGAGCAAGGTCTGGTTGTTGTCGCTACCGTTAAATCCGGGGGTGCATTCGCTTGACGATGGATTCCAACAGGTTTGTGAGCTGAGGGCATTGGCGATGGAGGCCGGGTTGCTGTTGCAGTGATATTCCAGTTGGCTTTTTACAAAGGCCAGCATTTTCTGCCATTCGGCGAAGCTCGGCACGTGCCAGCCTACCGGGCACACTCCCTGCACTCCCGACGGGATGGAGTTGGAACCGCTGCCGCCGTCCAACACGGCCGCCCAATTGTAGTGCAGGCCGGCATTCTCGATGGTAAAGCCAGGATCGTTGTTCCAGAAATGCGGATAACAACGAGGGGTCGGGTCTTCATACACCGTACCGCCGCCCCAGGGAATCTCCCGCCCGTCGCTGTAGTGCCGCACCCGCAGGTTCTCGCGCATCCAGCACTGCTTGTCTAACTGCACGGTGTTGTAGAGGTTGCCATCGAAGTCAATCACCTTGTGAAGACCGCAGATGAAGCCGCTTGTCGTTATCGAATCGACAGCCGCCGCTATGGAGTCTAATAGCTCCTCGTGGTTCAGCGTGTTGTCGTGAAGAATTTGGGTTCGTGGGGCAAGAGAGTCATGCACCCTGTTCACAACCTGCGGCAAAATCTGGTAATCCGTGATATACGGCGGGTCGTTGACAAATGCGGACACATTTGTCGGAATCTCCGGGATGTCGGGACGGTTGGTCAGGTCGTTGTAATTTCCGCTGAACGCCCCTTCCTGGGTCTCGTTCGCGAAAATGGCATACGGGACACTGGCAAGCGGCTGCTCAATGGAAATTGAGTAACTCGTTCCACCATCAGGGTCTATTTCCACCCTGACAAAGAGACTTTCCTCCCACGGAATGGAGTTGAAGGCCGGTGAATTGGCAATGGGCTGCCCCCTGCCTATGAGCAGTGTGATTAAGCCGTTGGCGTTGGACATCACCGAATGTCTCTCCATATAGACAACCTGACTGTTCCCGGTTTTCACTAAACTCAGACGCGCACTCATGGCTTGGTTGGCCAAGATCCGGCCTTCTTCGGCACGCACCACCGTTTGGCAGGTGAATGCCTTAGGTGCCTGGGCCATCGAAACCGTGGCCAAAGTCGTCAAAAAAAGCAAGACAAGTAACCTTTTCATAGCCGTGCCGATTTAGTTCATGACACAACGAACAGACAAGGCACTGTTCTTTCCATATCCGGTCATGGGAGCGTTGATTTCGGAAGCGTTATGGAAAAGGCCGTACTGATAGGCATTGGATTCCGACACTTCAGTGGCCGTCCAGAAATAGGCAGCGGTGCCGAAAGCATTGAAAACACCGTTGTACAATCCTGCAGGCATCGCCGTGAATCCGCTGACGTTATTGCTCCACGGGTCGTTACCTACTGCGCAAAGCTCGGAGCTGCTCACCCAGCCGTTGTTGGAGGCCAACGCTTTGGCCAGGTTGCTGGCGCTGCCTCCGCAAATGGCGCTGTCAATGTTCGGCAAAAAGCTGAGCATTTCATCCCATTCGGTTTTTGAAGGCAGATGCCAACCGTTCGGGCAAATGCCCTGCACATTCGAGGGAACAGTATTGCTGGATGAGGCCCCGTTCATGACCGCCGCCCAGTTGTAGAGCATTCCGTAAGTCATAGCGCTCGAACTTTGGTTGTTCGGGAAATAGCGATAGGCGTTCACATAGTCGGTGGTCGCCCCCACGGGTATCGGCATTCCGTTGCCGTAGTGTGTGGTGCGAAGGTTTTCCTTCATCCAGCACTGGTTTCCAATCTGCAGCGTGTTGTATTCATTGCCGTCAAAGTCCTTGATGGTGTAGATTCCGCAACGGAATCCGTTGTGCGAGAGCGTGTCCAAGGCATTCATCATGTTGTCGATTAATGCAGATTGGGCGAGTATAAGCGCATTCAGGCTGTCAATGGTTTGGATGTACGGCGTGAGAAGGCTGTCCATGATGGCGTTCAACTGTACTTCTGTCAAATAGTGCGCATCATTGTTGAAGTAGGAAACATTGCCAGGAAGCACCGGGATGTTCGGCCTGTGCGTCAGATCGTAATAATTGCCGCTGAATCCGTTTCCCGCCGTGTGCGCATAGAGGGCGTAGGGTACGCTTAACATCTCCTGGGCACTGGTGATGGAGTAGTTGTTGCCTCCTGCCGGGTCTATTTCCACTTTCAAAAAGTTTGTCGCCGAACCCCAGTGCACGGCAGACATGCTGCCAAGCGTCGCGTTGCCGGACCCAACCGACAATGCGAGAACGCCGTTGGCATCAGTTTGTGCGTTATGTGTCTCCACATACATAGCGGTCCCGCTGTTGCTCCCTTCCAAAATACTGATGCGCACCCCAATGTTCTGGTTGCGCAGCAGCTGGCTGTTGGCATCTCTGACCACTGCCTGGTAGGAGAATTGCTGGAAAGTAGATAGCGGCTGCCCTGCACAAAACAGGGCGCCGCAGACCATTGCTATGAAAATTGCTGTTTTTTTCATTTAAAGACGTTTAACGGGTTACTCGTTTTTTACACAGCGTACAGAAGCACCGACATTGTCTTGCTTGGACATGTCTTGGACCATCTTGACAGCATTGGTGGCAGTCGATGTGTATATTCTGAACATGAGGGGGCGTATGCTTTGTGCTCCGGTGCCGGCTTGCGTCATTACGATGGTGTTGCTCGACATGAACCAGGCATCGCGGGTTACACGCGTAATAACGTTGGAAAGTGATGCCGGGCGGGCGGAAAATCCGGTGGCATTGTTCTCGGAAGGATTCAGACCGGGTGAGCAACCCCAGGTCATGGCAGCCCATAGCGCAGTATCCGCCAATGCCTTGGCATTGTTGGCGGCCGTGGCAGCGCAGCGGTATTCCGGAACAGAAGAGACGTAAGACAAGAGGGCGTTGAACTCCGTGTTGGAGGGCAGATGCCAGCCGTCAGGACAGATACCCTGCACCCCGCTCGGGTTGGCCGAGCTGGCCGATCCCCCGTGCATGGCGGCCGCCCAGTTGTAGAGCAGGCCGTAGTCGGCCACATTGTTCGCATTGCCTCCCGGGTAGAAATAACTGGCATCCGCGGCCGTCATGGACGATGACAAGGGAATTTCCGTGCCGTCAGTGTAGTGCGTGGTCTTCAGATTCTCCTTCAGCCAACACTGCGTGCCAATCAGTACCGTGTTGTAGAAATTTCCATCGACATCTTCCACACGCAATCTTCCGCACGCGGCTTCCGGCGCCATGGTGTCGGTGGTGAAGGTCACGTTTTCGCCATAGCCGGTGCCGGCGCTGTTAGTGGCGTATGCCCGGACATAGTACGTGGTGGCAGGTTGCAAATTGACAATCAGTTGGCTGAATGCGCCGAAGCCCGTGCCGTTGGAGGAGTGGGCACCACTCACCGTGGGATTCGGGAGTGTGTCCCAGCAGAAACCGCGCTCCGTCACCTCGCTGTAACCGTCATTGGTCACCGTGCCCGTAACGTTGGCCGTCACAGCCGTCGTCTCCACTTCGCCGGTGATTACCGTAGGCACCACCACGGTGGGCACGAAACCAGCCTCCTGGGTCGTGAAGGTCCAGTCTGCGCCATACGTGGTGCCGCGATAGTTGGTGACGTATGCTCTGAAATGGTAAGTGGTGGACGGAGCCAGACCCGTGAGTTTCACTGTGAACGCGCCCAAGCCGCTACCGCTGGCAATATGGTTGCCACTGGTGGTCGGGTTCGCGGAAGTGCCCCAGCAGATACCGCGGCCGATGGTGCCGCCAGACGCGCCTTTGTCAATCACCTCGCCCTTGCAGATGGCCGATGTGTCCGTAACGGAAATGGCCACACTGTCGGTGGTCACCACGGCGGGAAGAATGTTGTCAAGATTGCCGTTGTAGGGCTTGTTTTGAACACAGCGGACGGAAGCGGCGCGTCTGGAAAGGAGACTTCCGAGAGCACTCGGGTTTTCCGTGGTGACCGTCGTCCCGTCAGCGGAGAACTTTTTGACTGTGCCGTTGCCGAAGATGTATGCGGCAGAACCGGAGGCAAGGCCCACATTCTCTCCATACACCCCGTAAGGCCCGTTTTCCACATAGCCGGCCGGCTTGACGGAGAACCCTGTGGCATTGTTGTCTTCCGGATTCCAGCCGATGGCACATTCGGTGGTGCTGGGGTTCCAGCCCACGGTGGAGGCTAAGGCTTTCACCACTTGGGAACTCTCGTTGTTGCACCGCAAGCTGTCCCATTGGGCAATGTAGGCGAAGAGGGAGTCCCATTCGGCGGCGGTAGGCAGATGCCAACCGGCGGGACAAGCACCCACGAGCGGGCCTACAGAAAAGATATTGTAATTATAGGTGGCGGCATCGTATGAGTATAAATAGCCATACGTTCCCAATTTTGACGGATTGTTGTCAGGATAGAAACGGCCTGCCGGCAGAACGACCAACCGGTTAAAACTTTCGTATAATGGAATTGCTTCGCCGTTGGCATAGTGCTTGGAGCGGAGGTTCTCCCGCAGCCAGCACTGGTTGCCAAACTGCACCGTGCGGTATTCGTTTCCGTCAAAGTCCATGACTTTCGGCGCGGTAGGACAGGGGTTGATGTCGATTGTGTCTCTCGGGTCAATCGGGCCCGGCACCACTGTGGTGTCCGAAGGGTTGACAGGCTCCTCCCCGGCGGTGTCCGTTTGCGTGGTGTCGGTACCGGCCATGGCCGCTTTGAGGGCATCGATTTCGGCCTGCATGGCGTTCAGCCGCGCAAGGATGTCGCAGAATTGCACGGAGTCGCAATTGGCGTTGCTCACATAGCCCGCATCGTTGGTGAAGGCTCCCACGTTGGAAGGCACCGTGGGAATGGACGGCTGGTTCGTCAAATCGTTGTAGTCGCCGCTGAAAAGCTCCGGCTGGTTTGTCAATGAGTTGTAGTTACCGTCGAAACCGGCAGGCAGCTTCACGAAACTGCCGCCCGTGAGAAACAGCGTGTCGTTGCTGATACTCAACACCTGCTGCTCGGTATAGGAGGTCAGGTATCCCGCGTCATTGGTGAAGGCGCTGACATTTGTCGGCACCGTGGGGATAGTCGGCTTGTTGGTCAGGTCGTCGTAGCTCTTATCCCATGCGTTAAACTGCGGATCCGTTTCCGTGTAGCCCGTCAGATAACCTGCATCGTTGGTAAAGGCGCTCACATTGGAAGGTACGGTCGGCAGCGCGGCACTGGTGATGTAGCCCGCATCGTTGGCGAAAGCCGAGACGTTGGTGGGAACAGTGGGGATTGCCGGAATGGAGTCCATCGTGATGTAGCCCGCGTCATTGGTGAA
>JAFXPL010000067.1 GCA_017527945.1 Bacteroidales bacterium
ACAGCGCGGCGACGGAAATCGCCGAAACGACCGCGAGGAGAATCCACCCATAGGAGATTTTGACAATTTCGCACACGGCGTCCCCCACCTTGACGACATACACGCCCGAACGTCTCCCCAAGTTAATCCGCTCCTGGTTTTCGCCGGCATGGAGGAAAAGGTATTGTTGGTGGATGGTTTTTCCCTTCGGGTCGATAATTTCCATCAAGGCGGCGCATTCGTCTTTCGCCACGACCGTCATTTTAAGGTTTTCCCTTGAGATCGTTCGGTGTTGCCGGAAGGCCGCAGAGCGGACGTTGTCGTCGCGCAGGCGGAATTTCTCTTCCGTCTGTCTCCAGAACAGGCTTTCGCGCACCGAAAGGAAATGGTCGAGTTTTCGGCAGCTTTCCTCCCATTGCGACACGCTTTGCGGGATGCCGAAGCGTTGCACCTGCATGGGAATCTCGTCTTCCAGCAACCAGCAGACCTTGTCCAAGTAGGGTTTCGTGTTCCGATAGCGGAAGACGGTCTCGTTGAGTTCTCTCAGCCTTAAGAGGTACTGGTTCTTGAAGGCATTGCTTTCGAGCAGTTTCCGGAAAAGAAGCGTGGATTCCGGACGAGCGCTCCAGTAGTCGCCCGTGAAGCAAGCCATCGTATAGGTGATGTATTCGGGGTCGTCGAGACAGCAGTCCCCGTCGTAGAAGACCCAGTGCCACGGACCGCCCGGGTTCTGCCAGCATTTTGCGTTGTTGCTTGGCCAATCCCAGTTGGCGGCGAAGAGTTCGAAGATGTAGTAGTCGATGATGTTGGGAATGTCGATTTTCCGGGACAGATAGTTGTACTGGGCGGTGTCGGACAGATCCGCGGTCTCTAACCAGCGGGTCAGGGCCAGGAAATCATCGGCCGATCCGCAGTCCGCTGTCTCCCAGGAAGTCACGATGTTGACGTTGTTGCAATCCACGACATAATGGCTCTCCAAGTAACGCTCATCGACCTTCTCTTCTATAAAATAGATGCCCCAGTATTCCCCGTTGAGGAAGAGGATGACCGGTCGGGAGGCCGTTGTGCCCATGTTGAGCGGGGCGGCGATCTGGTTCGCCAACCAGTCGTTCACTCCCGAGGGTGTGGCTGCATTTCTGAAAGGCCTGAGCACCAGGCGCTTGTATTTTTCGAGTTCGGATTCTTCAAAAATCCTGTATCGGAACTTATTCTCACCATATTCCTGCCGGGCATAGATTTTGAGGCCTTTCTGCTGGGCGCGGCGGGAGCGGATGCCGCCATGGGTGCGCAGTCCTGCCATTTGGTTGAAACCGCAGTTCCCGCCGGCATAGAACTCCACGTTCACCTCCCGTTCCCATTCACGGCCGTGCTGGGCGTAGTTGCCGGTGTTCTCAGGGTCCTTGGGGTCGCAGAATTTTCCCGGCACCAGAATGCCCGTGTCGTGGGCGAAGAGCGACAGGGAGTCTGCGCAGATGGAGACCACCGGGAGGCCATGCAGGTCGCAGCCCAACGAACCGATGAAGTAGGACTGCGTCACCACCGGACTGACACGGTTGCCGTGGCGGTCGAAAGCGGCGGCACGGATCGCGATGCCCTTCTTCACGGATGACGGGAGGAAGAATTCCTCTTTCGGGGATATAGGGATTTTGTAAATGTCAGAGCGGGATTCTAAACGTTTGCTCAGGACGAGGGGCGACGAATAGAGTTTGGATTTTGCGGTCGGGCGGTTTCCGTTCAGGGTGTAGCGTATAGTGAGGTCGGGGTTGTCGCAGGAGAGCGTCACCAGGAAGGTGTCGGCATAGACCCCGCCCTCGGGCAAGATTTGCACGCTATGGTTTTGCGCCGCCAACCAAGATGGAAGCAATGCAAAGAGCATCAGAAGCGTGGAGACAGGACTTTTCATGTACGAGTCAGTGTTCGTGTCAGTATCAGGATTGGCTTCAGACATCAGGGAAGGGGAGAGGCAATCGTTCGGGCGATGACCTCGGCCGCGTGGCCGTCGCCGTAGAGCTCAATGGGGAACACCGGCGGCACGTCGATGAGGTTCTGCACGGTTTGCAGGATGTGCATCGGTTCGGTGCCGACGACGTGGTTGTAGCCGCAGCCGACCAATTCCGTCCATTCCGTCTCGTTGCGCATCGTCACGCAATATTTGTGCATGTAGTAGGCCTCCTTTTGCAGTCCGCCGCTGTCGGTGATTACCAATGTGCTGTGGCTCAGCAGGTAGAGCATCTCTAAATAGCCCACGGGCTCGATGAACCGTATCGGCGACTTTTCCGTGGGATAGCCGATAGCCTCCATATTTTTGCGGGTGTGCGGGTGCAGCGGGCAAACCACGGGAAGCGTGTTGCAGGTGAGTTCCAGGGCATAAAGCAAATGTTTCAGTGTTTGGGGATTGTCCACGTTTTCGGCACGGTGGAACGTGCACAGGATGAAACGGTCGGGCAGGGGCGCGGCGGGGGCTTTCATTAGCGGTGCGAAGCGGGCGGCGGCGTCCTTCATCACGTCGCCGGACATCACGATGCGCGCGTCGCGGGCCAATCGTCCTTCGTTGTGCAGCAGGTTGACCGCTGTTTCCGACGGGCAGAAGAGCAGGTCACTGATGCGGTCGGTGAGGATGCGGTTGATCTCCTCGGGCATGGCCTCGTTGTAGGAGCGCAGGCCGGCCTCCACGTGCGCCACGCGGATGTGCTGCTTTTTGGCGGCCAAGGCACCGGCGAGGGTGGAGTCGGTGTCACCATAGACCAGCACCCAGTCGGGCTTTTCGGCCAGCAGCACCTCTTCGACTTGTTCCATCATGCGGCCGGTGAGCGCACCGTGCGGGAGACCGTGGATGCCGAACTGGTAGTCGGGCTGGCGGATCTGCATCTGGTCGAAGAAAAGCTGCGACATGTTATGGTCGAAATGCTGCCCAGTGTGTATGATTATCTCCTGAATATCAGGATTTTGAGACAATGCATACGAGACCACGGCGGCCTTGATGAACTGCGGCCTTGCGCCGATGACGGTGACGATTTTCAGTGTGTGGGGATTCAATTCTTTCGTTATTTAAGTCGGGCAAAAGTACAACTTTTTCGGTTATAGGGTTCGGGCGCTTATCGCTTTTGGCCCGGCGGCAGGAAACCTTGCCGTTCCAGTGTCCCGGCAAGCACTTTCGCGAAATGTTCGTTGTCGGGTCTGGTGTAGCGGTGTTTCGTGAAGACCTGCGCGAGGTTCTCGCAGTCGGGGTTTTCGGCAAGAATGCGTCGGGTCTCTTCGGAATTTTCCTTTTCGCGATAGATTTCGTTGATGCGCTGTTCGTCGTAGTCGTGATAGACCTCGTGGTGAATGAAGGACTCCACGGGCAGTTTTTGGGTAAGGGCGGGCTTTTTCACGGGATGGCCCATGGGGATGCAGGCCACGGGGATGACGTGTTCGGGCAGCTGGAGGGCTTCCACGAATTTGTCAACGTTGTAGGTGATGGTGCCGAGCCAGCAGAATCCGAGTCCGAGGGCTTCAGCGGCCACGCAGGCGTTCTGGGCGGCGATGAGTGCGTCGGCGACGGCCCAGTGGTAGGACTGCAGGTTGCTGTAGGCCTCCGTGTCGGCGTTGCGGAAGCGGCAGTACTGGTTGAAGCGGCGGAAGTCGGCGCAGAAGGTGAGGATCACCGGCGCCGAGGTCGCCATCGGCTGGTTGAAGTGGAACGGCGCGAGCTTGGCTTTCATGGCCTCGTTGCGGGTCACGATTATGCTGAAAAGCTGCATGTTACCTGTCGTCGAGCCGCTGCACGCCGCCTTCAGGATGAGGTCGAGGGTCTCGTCATCGACCGCTTGGTTGGTGTATTCGCGCACGCTCACGTGCTGCAAAAGAGTCTCTAATGTTGGATTTGAATTCATATTCCTTTCAAATTTGGCGCAAAAATACAATTTTTATTCTTGTGACCATAACGCATTGAGATGTTAAATGTAGTTCAGATAAAAAAAATATATATATTTGCCGCTTAAATATTGTTTACTATGGATAACTTTTATCTTTCTGGTATTCAACAAATTGGAATCGGAACGGTGGACATGCCGGCCTCTTGGAAATGGTATGCCGACATGTTCCAGATGAACATCCGCATGCTGGAGGATGACACGGTGGCGGAGCGTATGCTGCCCTACACGAACAACAAGCCGGAGAAGCGTCACGCTTGCATCGCCGCGAATCTGCAAGGCGGCGGCGGCTTCGAGATCTGGCAATATTCGGAACGCCAGCCCATCCCGTTGGATTTTGAGGTCCAGCTCGGCGACCTTGGCGTGTTCGCGGCCAAAATCAAGACCCACGACATCGCCTCCTACCATGCCGAACTGGCAGCCAAGTACAAGAACATCTCCCCGATTGGCGTAGAACCTAACGGAATACCCACTTTTTATATTCACGACCCTGCCGGCAACCTCTTCCAGGTGGTGGAGGACAAGTACATCTTCATCGACGAGAATCGCTACTCCGGCGGTGTGGTGGGGGCCATGATCGGGGTAACCGACATCGACAGGTCCTTGGCGGTCTATCGCGATATTCTCGGCTACGACACGGTGATCTACGACCGGACCGGCACATTCAGCGACTGGCAGACCCTGCGCGGCGGCACCCAGCGCTACCGCCGTCTCCTGCTTTCCCGCTCCCAGCCGTTCCAAGGGCCGTTCGTGAACCTGTATGGCACCAGCACCATCGAACTGGTCCAGGCCGTTGAGCGCGAGCCTCGGCGGATTTATGAGAAACCGCGCCAGTGGGGCGACCCGGGCTTCATCCAGATCTGCTTCGACGTGGTCAACATGCGCGCCTTGGAGAAACATTGCGTGCAACACGGCTGCCCGTTCACGGTCGATAGCTGCCCGGGCGACGGCGACTTCGATATGGGCCTCGCCTCCGGCCACTTCACCTACATCGAGGATCCCGACGGCACGCTCATCGAATTTGTGGAGGTGCACAAAATCCCTGTCAGCAACCGTTTCAACATCTGCATAAACTTGATGAAGCGCGACCGGTCTAAACCTCTGCCGACGTTTTTGTTCCATCTGATGAAACTGAACCGAGTCAAATTCAAATAGTTATGGGAAACCTTATTGATTTGATAAAGAAGGATTTGCGCTACGAGGAGGCCCTGCACGCCTGTATGAACTGCGGGATGTGCACGGCGGTGTGCCCGGCGGCGGAGTTCTACGACTACGACCCCCGCCGCATCTGCGACCTTGTGCAGCGCAACGACGAGGCGGTGATCGAGGGGCTCCTTCGCTCCGAAACCATCTGGTATTGCGGACAGTGCATGTCGTGCAAACCCCGATGCCCGCGCGGAAACGCCCCCGGCGAGGTCATCAACGTGCTGCGCAAGGTCTCCCAGGAGACCGGCTATTTCCGCGACAGCGAGATGGGACGGCAGCAGATCCAGCTGATGAACACCATCGAGCAGAACATTCTCGACATCGGCTATTGCGTGCATCCTGACCGCGTTGACCCCGACTACCACGTGGAGCAGGGTCCCGTTTGGAGGTGGTACGTTGAGAATATCGAGGATGTCGCCCCGAAGTTGGGCGCCAATTACCACGGCGACGGTCCGGGAGCCCTCCGCAACATCCCCCATGAAGACATGGCGGAAGTGCACAAGATCTTCGAGGTCACCGGCGGCTTCGACCTCCGCGAGAAAGTCCGGGAGGACAGAACTTAGACTATGACTTAGAACTTAGACTATAACTTTGAAAGAACATGAAACGCATACTGATATTGATAGCTTTGTGCCTGCCTGTCGTGTTGTTTGCGCAGGAGAAGGTGAATGTCACCGACAAAAACGGCAAGAAACAGGGTGTGTGGCGGAAATACGAACAGGGGAAATTGGTCTATGAAGGCCAGTTCAAGGACGATGTGCCTTACGGAACGTTCAAGTATTACCACACCAACGGGAAACTGAAAAGCTCCACCGATTTTTTGCAGGGTGTCCACAAGGTGAAGACTGTCATCTACCACGAGAACGGGAAGAAGGCCTCCGAAGGTGCGTACATTGACCAGCAGAAGGACGGCGAGTGGCGTTATTACTCCGAGCGCGATACTCTCATCAAGATTGAGAACTATAAGGTCGGCCAGCGCAACGGGCTGTGGAAGACCTACTCCCCGTCGGGAGTGTTGTTGGAGGAGAGCTCCTACCTGAACGGCAAGCGCGACGGTCTTTGCAAAACCTATTACCTGAATGGAGTGGTCAGTCTCGAACAGAATTATGTAGCCGGGAAGACCAACGGGAAAAGCACCGCCTATTATCCGAATGCAAAGGTCTCGATGACAGGCGATTACCATAACGGATGGCGCGAGGGCGAATGGAATGCGTATGATGTGAACGGCAAACTCCGCTCCACGACGGTCTATAAAAACCAGATTCTCGTGACTACATATATATATATGTATCAGAAAGGGGTGGGGCAGAAGCTGAACCAGGACAAGGTTGCCTATTTTGTGAAGAACCGTGACAAAATGACTGTGGTGCTGAAAAACGGCAACAAGATTCTCATAGACGAAAGCATGGAGGAGGTGGAGCAGTGGATCGACTACATGGTGTTTGTGAAGGTGAACCCGCGCTACATCGTGGCCATGGACGCCATCGTGAGTTACCGGCCGGTGGAAGGTTCCGACGATGCTATCACCATCAAGATGAGGCCCGCCCCCGACGAGGAGATCTATTCCGAAGGCAATGACGCCAAAATGCTAAAAGCGCTGCTTAACCCTGAGAAACCCAAAGAATAGCCAACACCCCTTAATTTCATGAACCGGGAAATCCTCCGAATTGCGGTGCCCAGCATCGTCACGAACATCACGGTGCCGTTGTTGGGCATGGTGGATGTGGCGGTGGTGGGGCATATCGGCAATGCGGGCTACATTGCGGCCATCGCCTTGGCGACGATGGTATTCAACTTGATTTACTGGAACTTCGGTTTTCTTCGCGCTGGCACTTCCGGACTCACGGCGCAGGCTTACGGCGCGGGCGACACGGCGGAGTGTCTCAATGTGCTGGTGCGCGGAGTGGTCATCGCGATTGCGTCAGCGTTGCTCGTCATTCTCTGCCAGCGTCCTGTCGGTTGGCTTTGCAAGCGGCTGATAGACACATCCCCGGAGACTCTCGGCCTGATGCTGACTTATTTCTACATCCGCGTGTGGGCGGCACCGGCCACCATCAGTCTGTTTGTGCTGAAAGGGTGGTTTCTCGGTATGCAGAACGCCAGCGCCCCGATGTGGATCGCCACCCTGCTCAATGTGGTCAACATCATCTGCAGCATATTGTTCGTCTTTGTGTTCCATGCTGGCATCGCAGGGGTGGCGTGGGGCACCGTGGTGGCGCAGTACAGCGGCCTGTTGCTCGCCGTCGCCATCTGGATTCATCGTTACGGGCACCTGTGGAAGGAGATTCCGTGGCGGACCGCCCTCCATCTGCGCAAGATGGTGCGCTTTTTCAAGGTGAACGCCGACATTTTCCTTCGTTCGCTCTGTTTCATCGCTGTTTTCACCTTCATGCCGTACATTTCCGCTCGTTTCGGGGAGGAAATTCTGGCCGCCAACACGCTTCTCCTGCAGTTGTTCACGCTGACTTCCTACATGATGGACGGCTTCGCATACGCCGGCGAGTCGCTCGTGGGCAAGTATGTGGGGGCCGGCGAACGCGAAAGCCTGCGCAAGGTGGTGCGGTATCTGCTGCTCTGGGGCATCGGTCTGGCGGTATTCTTCACCTTGCTGTTCGTCTTCGGCGGCGAGTGGATTCTGCGTGTTTTGTCCAGTGATGAGGAGGTCATTTCGACATCGATGCGGTTCATGTTCTGGACCTACCTGCTGCCGTTCTGCGGTTTTGCGGCGTTCATCTACGACGGGATCTATATTGGCGCGACCGCTTCCGCCGCCATGCGCAACGTGATGTTTGCGGCCACGGCGGTCTTTTTCGCCGTCTATTTCGCGTTTGTGGGAAGATGGGGCAATCACGCCCTGTGGCTCGCGTTCATTTTCTTTCTGGCAGCCAGGGGCTTGCTGATGGGGCTGGGCACCGAAAAGCGGGTGTTCGCGTCATAAATGGAATTTTCGTATCTTTGCCGCGCATTGAAACAGGTCCTATCACTGTGAAAGAAAAAAAGATAAGTATCCGGGGCGCGAAAGTCAATAATTTGAAAAACATTGACTTGGATATTCCGCGCAATAAGTTTGTGGTGATTACCGGCTTGTCGGGCTCCGGCAAGTCGTCATTGGCTTTCGACACGCTTTACGCCGAGGGGCAGCGGCGCTATGTGGAGAGCCTTAGTTCGTATGCCCGCCAGTTCATGGGCCGGATGAAGAAGCCTGATGTGAAGTCCATCACAGGCATCCCGCCGGCCATCGCCATTGAGCAGCAGATTCTCTCCCGCAACCCGCGCTCCACGGTGGGCACCGTGACCGAGATTTACGAGTACCTGAAACTGCTCTTCGCCCGCATCGGGCACACCTTTTCGCCCGTCAGCGGGGTTGAGGTGCGCCGCCACGATGTCAAGGATGTGCTCCGCTATATCATGGAGGCCGCTTCCGGCACGAAAGTCTATGTGCTCGCCCCGGTGGTGATCGCCGAAGGCCGCAGCTTGGATGACCAACTCCAGGTGTTGCGGCAGCAGGGCTTCAACCGCATGATGCACAAACAGCAGCTGATGGAAATCGACGATGCCATCAAATCCTGCGGCAAACTGGACCATTCGCAGCTCTTCATCATGATCGACCGGTTCAAGTCGGACAGCTTGTCCGCGCAGCAGATCCGCGTGACGGATGCCGTGAATGTCGCTTTTTCGGAAGGGAAGGGCACCTGTGTGGTGCAGATTGAGGGCAAGGAGACTGTCCAACGGCCGTTCAGCAACTTTTTCGAGGCCGATGGCATGACCTTCGAGGAGCCGACCGTCAACATGTTCAGCTTCAACAATCCTTACGGTGCGTGCAAGACCTGCTCCGGCACGGGCATGGTGGAGGGCGTGAACCCCGACCTGGTCTTCCCCGACCGTTCGCTGTCGGTGGCCGAGGACGCGGTGGCCTGTTGGCACGGCGAGGTGATGAGCGAGTGGAAACGTCACTTCATACGTTTCGCCTCCAAGCTCGATTTTCCTGTCTATCGCGCCATCGACGATCTGACCGAGGAGGAGTACAACCTGCTCTGGTACGGCGACAAGAAGCACGATGTCTATGGCATCACCCAGTTCTTCGAATTCGTGGCGGCCAACACCTACAAGATTCAGTTCCGTGTGATGCAGGCGCGCTACCGTGGGCGCGAAGTGTGCCCCGACTGCCACGGCACACGGCTCAGAAAGGACGCGCAGTATGTGAAAGTGAACGGGAAATCCATCGCCGAACTGCAGAATATGCCGGTCTCGGAATTGAAGACTTTCTTTGAAAATTTTGAATATCAGAATGATAGCGAAAAAGAGATTGCCAAAATCCTGATGCGTGAGCTCACTACCCGCATCGGGCTGTTAGATGAGGTGGGGCTCGGCTACCTGACCCTCGACCGCAACTGCTCGACCCTGTCGGGCGGCGAGTCGCAGCGCATCAACTTGGCCACCTCCCTGGGTAGCAGCCTCGTGGGGTCGCTCTATATCCTCGATGAACCGAGCATCGGGTTGCACCCGCGCGACACTCAGAACCTGATCAACGTGCTGAAACGCCTGCGCGACATCGGCAACACGGTGGTCGTGGTGGAGCACGACGAGGCCATCATCAAGGCTGCCGACTATATCGTTGATATTGGCCCCAAGGCTGGGCAGTTCGGCGGTGAGGTGGTCTTTTCCGGCACGTTCGACAAACTGCTTGGGCAAAAGAAAAACTTGACAGCCAGCTATTTGCGTGGGATGATACCTGGCGAAGCCGGTAAGGACGTGATGCGGATTCCGTTGCCGCAGTACCGCCGCAAGTGGCGCAACTACATCGAGGTGAAAGGTGCCCGCGAGCACAATCTCAAGAACCTGGATGTGAAGATTCCGTTGGAGTGCCTCGCCATGGTGACGGGCGTGAGCGGTTCGGGCAAGAGCACGCTGGTCACGGACATCCTGTACCCGGCCGTAGCGCGTCTGCTCGGCGACAGCAGTGTGCCGAAACCGGGACGCAACAGCGGCGTGAGCGGCGACTTGAGCAAGGTGTCTGGCGTGGTCATGGTCGATCAAGATGCCATCGGGCGTTCCACGCGCTCCAACCCGGCCACCTATCTGAAGATTTTCGACTATATCCGCGACCTCTACGCCGCCCAGCCGCTGGCCAAACAGCGCAACTACAAGTCCGGATTCTTCTCCTTCAACGTGCCCGGCGGTCGTTGCGAGGAGTGCGAGGGCGAGGGCATCATCCACATCAACATGCAGTTCATGGCGGATGTGGAGATGGTCTGCCCTTCGTGCCAGGGTAAGCGTTTCCGCGACGATGCCTTGGATGTCAAGGTCTCCGGAAAGGATATCAACGAGGTGCTGAATATGACCGTGAACGAGGCGATAGACTTTTTTAACAGTTTGACACCCAATGATATAACGAAAAATATAATGCGTAGGCTTCAGCCGCTTCAGGATGTTGGCTTGGAGTATTTGGTGCTGGGGCAACCCTCCTCGACCTTGTCGGGCGGTGAGGCGCAGCGCGTGAAACTGGCCCTTTTCCTGGCCCAGGACGACGACAAGCAGCATAAACTCTTCATCTTCGACGAACCTACCACGGGACTGCATTTTCACGACATCCACAAGCTCTACGATGCACTCAATCGCCTCATCGAGCATGGCAACAGCGTGCTGGTGATTGAGCATAATACGGAGCTGATCAAGTGCGCCGACTGGATTATAGACCTCGGGCCCGAAGGCGGCGATGCCGGCGGAAACCTTGTCTTTGAAGGTACTCCCGAGGATCTGGTGAAGTGCGAAGCCTCCTACACGGCGCAGTGGATGAAGGATAAATTGGACGCGTGATGACGAGATTTTGTTTTTTTGAAAAAAAATGTGGTACAACCTACTAAAAAAAAAATTACTTTTGCCCATTCAAAATCTAAATCTGATGTGATAATCCTGTTCTTCCTCCATCTGCACAGCCTAAATCTTGTCTAACCCCTAACCCAATAACCCAATAACCCAGTAACCTAATTAATTATTCACCAAAATAAAAGCATTATGACAAAAAAATTATTCGCTGAAATGATCGGAACGTTCGTTCTCACCCTGCTGGGCTGCGGAACGGCCATGTTCTTGGGTTGTGCCACCCCTGCAGGTGTTGTGGGCACGGCCATCGCATTCGGTCTCACCGTGGTCGCCATGGCCTATACCATCGGCGGCATCACGGGCTGCCACATCAACCCGGCCATCACGTTTGCCGTGGCCCTTTCCGGCCGCATGACCTGGAAAGAGGCTTGTGCCTACTGGGTTGGCCAGTTCATCGGCGGCATTCTTGCCGGTGCTTGCCTGTTAGCGCTTGTCAACATTGTGACGCCCAGTGCTGAGGGTATTGCAGAAGGCATGATGGGTCTCGGCTGCAACGGCGTGGCCAACGCCGGCGGCGTCTGGGGCGCTTGCCTCGTGGAGATCATCGCCACCTTCATCTTCGTGCTTGTGGTTCTCGGCACCACCGACAGCAAACTCGGCGCGGGTAACCTCGCCGGTCTCGCCATCGGTCTGACCCTGATCCTCGTGCACCTCGTCTGCATCAACCTCACCGGCACCTCCGTCAACCCGGCCCGTTCTTTCGGACCTGCGATTTTCGCTGGCGGCCAGGCTCTCGCCGACGTGTGGGTGTTCATCGTGGCTCCCATGATCGGTGCCGCTCTTTCCGCATTGGTGTGGAAGGGACTGGCATGCTCGAAAGAGTAATTAGCAGTTAGTAGTTAGCAATTAGCGGTTCATCCGGAAGGGTGGACCGCTTTCCATTTATGAATATGGTGAAAACGTTATGGAAAAATTATATCTTTGCGTTTCGTTTTTAAAAATGTGAATTATGGCAAAAGAAACCAAGACGGCAAGTTGGGAGGAAATTGAACCCAAGTACAGACAACGGATTAAACGGTTGCACACGTTGAACAATGTGGCGTTTTGGGTGACGCTCGCATTGGCCGTGTTCAATGTGGGGATGTTGATTTTTCGCGGTAACAGCACCTGGGCGGAAGTCGCATTCCGCGGTGGCCAGTATTTGGCCATGTTGCTGGTACTCAAGCTTCCGAGCTTTCTGCGGATGCGCTTCAAGGTGGAAGTTCCCGCCCTGCTCTCCATCGTCATCGTCCTCTTCTGCTTCTGTGCTTTGGTGCTCGGCGACGGTCTCGACTTCTACGGCAAATTCCCCTGGTGGGACTCCGTTTTGCACGGTTTCTCGGGCGTTCTCCTCTCCATGATTGCGTTGTGGCTGATCCACGTCATCATGGCGGGCAACGACAAGGCCATCTATTTCAATAAATACTTCCTGGCCCTTTTCTTAGTGATGTTTTCTTTGGGTATGGGCGCCTGCTGGGAGATCATCGAATACACCTACGATAGCATCAGCGGCACGAACACCCAGCAATTTATGGCTTCGACTACGGGTTCCCTCTTCACCGCCGAGGACATCCCGTTGTGCGGTCATGCTGCCCTGCGCGACACGATGACCGACCTGATCCTCGACCTTGTCGGTTCCCTGTTGGTGGCTATCTTCGGCCTCTTCTACCACGACAAAGCAATCGAGAAATATGACATCCTTATTAAGATGATGAAGATTGATAATGAAGAATGAAGAATTATGAATTATGAATGAAGGTCGTAAGTGTTAGAAACGGTGTTCGTAGCCGAGTTTTATGCAGGCACCGAAGCGAGGGGGCGAGGGACTTAGCCCTGGATAGGCAACACCATCGTGATAGACCTTATCGAACCCCACTGATACGTTTGTGTTGACCCCGATTGTGAGGATGTC
>JAFXPL010000068.1 GCA_017527945.1 Bacteroidales bacterium
ACGCAAAATTTTGCGTCTCCGCAAATCGCGGCGTGCGTCTCTACAACACCAGAAATCCAGCACCGACCAACAATCCCAACGTCATGGTCATTTCCTTCATAATCAAGAAATTGCGTTTTGATTGCGCCATGAGCGGGATGCCCGCATGGCCGTTTTGCGCGATGGAGTTAGCCAATAATATCGCAAACGGGATGTTACCCTGCAGGAAGAGCATCACAAAGATGAGGTGCGGCCCTGAAACCGGCAGGAAACCCACCGCCACGGCAACCAACAACAGCAACCATTTCGTCCAGACATTCTGCTCCAAAAGGGCTTGCAAATCCACGAAATGGTTGAGGATTCCCAACACGAGCAACGTGCCGAAAGCGTAGAGAAACAGTTTCAGCGCATGCTTCTTGATCACATGCTCCCACAAGTGTTCGCGAAGAAAGTGAAGAATCCGTTCCTTCCAATGATGTCCCCGATTCTCAACATGTTGGTGTTGATGTTCCGCATGTATCTCGAAATCGTGGTTCTCAAAATCAATGAGCCTGTTCTCCGGAAATTTCAACAGGACAAGTCCGAAAACGAAACCGATGACGAACAGAACACCCGTCAGGACGAGGGCTTGTTTGGGGTCTTGAGCCGCCAGGAAAAGTGCCTCGTCGCCAAAAGTGGCCACCATGCCGCCCATAAGAGCCCCGAAAGAGAGCATCCGGTGGGTGAAAAGCGACACGACGACAAAGCCGCCGGCACATCCCGGAATCGCACCCAACAGGCACGCCAACGCGACCTCCGCCACAGGTTTCCCATGCAGTTTCTTAAATAAATGTCCTGACGATGAGATGTTCACGGACTCCACCACCGCCATCAGCAACAACACCAACAGCGTGATAGAAACCGATTCCTGCAACGCTTCCCAAAGAATTCCCCCGAAAACCTCCATCACACAGCTTCAATAACCAATAACCAATAAACACCTTAAAGATTCAGATTCTTCGCAATCGACGGGTCGGTCTTTTTCGCACCCCAGACCTTGGCGGAAATGTCGTGAGCCTCCTTCGGGGTCATGAGGTCGTAGTGTTCCATAGCGCGTTGCACAAAAATGCACTGCTGAATCTGGGCCTTGTCGCTGACAACCGCGTCGGCGAGAGCCTTGCACGAAGGATAGCCACAGAGGTGGCAATCGACTTGCGGCAGGTTCTGATTGATTTCGAAGGCCCGTTTCATTTTCTGCATGGCGACGGC
Source organism: Bacteroidales bacterium (assembly GCA_017527945.1). Next base: position 1,228 of record JAFXPL010000068.1, read on the forward strand.
CACATTGTCGTCCATCTTGTCCATCGAACGCGGCTCAACCTCGCCCACATGCCGTTTGTCGGCCAGATAATCGAAATAGTTGAGCAGGTCGTTGTCCTCGGCATCCACCTCCTCGGAGCATTTCTGCATCCGGCGACGCTGCCGTTCAATCATGAGGAAGCGGTTCTCAGCGGTGAGAATGCCGCCGCAGCAGCTGCCGTCGCAGGCGCGGAGCTCCAGGAAATCGATGTCCTGGATGTCCTCGTCCTCCACCTTTTCGAGAAACTCCGACACGTTGTGGATGTCATCGATAGCCAGATTGCGGCCCGTACGCAGCATCTTGGTCTCGCCACCGGTGAGCGGATAGGTGATACTGGCCTTCGACAGCCGGTGGAAGCGCACCGACTCGTCGCACATTTTGTACTCACCCGTCTTAATAACACGCAACACCTTGCTGTACAGATAGTTCATATTGATAACACCGGAAACCGGCGACTTGTCCTCGCCTACAGGACTCTTGATGGCGGCGATTTTCGCGGCACATGGAGTCACGTAGAAGATGCCGATGTCCTCCGGAGGAACCCCTTGTTCGGTGAGGCTCTTCTTGATGTACTCGGCTGTCATGTCGAACGGTGCCTTCAGCCGGTAGATATTGTCCACCAGCACAGGGAATTTCACCTGGATGAGGCGCACGATGGCCGGACAGAACGAGGAGATGACAGGCTTCTCGTAGGGCACATTGTTGCTTTCCAGGTCACGCCGGTAGTACTCCTTGAAGAAATCCACACTCTTCTCCACCTCATAGACGTACTTGAAGCCGAGGTGCAGCAGCGCGGAAAGGATGGTGCGCTCACGGATTTTCTCCTCGAACTGGGCGAGGAAAATGGAGGGCACCAGCAACACCGGGTAGTTGTAGTTGTAAACGGTCTGGAAATCGTCCTGCTCGATGTAGATGGCGTTCATCGGGCAGGCCACGTAGCACCTGCCGCAATCGACGCAACGGTTCGGGTCGAGCACCGGGTGCCCGTCCTCCACATGGATGGCGCTCGTGGGGCACACGCCAGTGCAGTGCGAGCATCCGACACAGAGGTCGTATTTGAATTTTAATGCGTGGTGGAAATCTTCGGCCATAGTTGTTCGTTTGTGTTATCAACTTATTTTGTCATCTCCTACCCCACACTGAGGCTATCGCCTTGTGCGGGGTTAATTGCTGCTTTCCTGCCCCACACTGCGGCTATCGCCTTATGCGGGGTTAATTGCTGCTTTCCTGCCCCACACTGCGGCTATCGCCTTGTGTGGGGTTAATTGCACTCCGTGCGTTTTGTCCCTCCGGGACTGCTTAAGGAATGGTCTCATATACATACACAAAACACAAGTCACTACTGGAAATAATTGATCATTTCGATGCGGGTGCCTTTGCCGACCTCGGAGGTGATGTTGAGGGTGTCGGAATTGTTCTTGATGTTGGGGAGACCCATGCCGGCGCCGAAACCCATCTCGCGAACCTTCTGCGAAGCGGTGGAATAGCCTTTCTGCATAGCACGGTCGATGTCTGGGATACCGGGACCCTCGTCGTCAAGCACAATCTTGATATGGTCCTCTTCCAAATCGACGGTGATGTCGCCACGGTAGGCATGGGCCACGATGTTGACCTCCGCCTCGTAAAGCGCGACAACCGTCTTCTTCACAATTTCAGGGCTCACCCCGATCTTTTTCAGCATGCGCTTCACCTGGCTGGATGTGGAACCCGCGTTGGTGAAATCGCCGCCTTCTACATGGTAAACAAAATTCATAATGTCAGATTTGGTTAATGTTCAGGTTAATAGACTGCGGGAAGACCCGCACCGTACAGGATACCGGCAGTCTTGTACATGGAAAAACTCGTCCGGATGACCACCATATCGTTGTCCTCCGCCAATTCCTTCATCTCCTCCGTCACCTCCTTGCCACGCACGATAAGCAGGAACGCGATGTCGGACATCTCGCACGTCCGGATCGATTGCAAATTGCTCAATCCCGTGAGCAGCAGCAGGTTGTTGACATCCTTGAGGGTGAGTACGTCGCTCATCAGGTCGGAAGCAAAAACACACTCAATCTGTTGGTCCAGATTGTCTTCGCCGCAAATAATCTCGCCTTGCACCAGGTCTTTAATCTCTTTGAGTGTCATTTCAAAAAAGGTTTTCTATAAATGTTTTGAAAAAATAATCCGCAAAGATACTTTTTTTTTTAATTGCACGTTCATCTGTTGTTTTTTGTTTTTTGTGTACTTTTGCCGCGCCTTTTAGTACCTGTAACTTACGACCCGAATCCCGAATCCCGAAACTTGAAACTTGAAACTTGAAA
>JAFXPL010000069.1 GCA_017527945.1 Bacteroidales bacterium
ACGGCTTTGAACTTCTTGCCGCCCTTGATGCCACCGCCGATTTCGTAGATGACCTCACGAAGGGTGATACCCATAGGCACCTCGATAAGGCCCACGTTGTTGATCTGGCCAGCCAAAGCGAACACTTTCGTACCTTTGGATTTCTCGGTTCCGATGGAGGAGAACCACTCCCAGCCCTTGTTGATGATGACGGGGATGTTGGCGTAGGTCTCGACGTTGTTCACGTTGGAGGGTTTCTTCATGTAACCGGAAACGGCCGGGAACGGGGGTTTGAAGGTGGGCTCGCCGCGCTGGCCTTCCATGGAGTGGATCAGAGCGGTTTCCTCACCGCAAACGAATGCGCCGGCACCGTAGCGGAGGATGATGTCGAAATCGAAGTCCGTGCCGAAGATGTTCTTGCCGAGGAGGCCGTACTCACGGGCCTGGTCGATGGCGACTTGCAGGCGGTGGATAGCCAGCGGGTATTCAGCGCGGATATAGACCAGACCGATGGTGGCGCCGATACAGAAGCCGCCGATGGCCATAGCCTCAATGATGGAGTGCGGGTCGCCTTCCAGGATGGAACGGTCCATGAATGCGCCGGGGTCACCCTCGTCAGCATTACAGATGATGTATTTCTGGTCGGCGGAGTTCTTGGCGCAGAGTTCCCACTTCAGGCCGGTGGGGAAGCCAGCGCCGCCGCGGCCGCGAAGACCGGACTTCTTGATGATGTCGATGGTGGCAGCGGGATCATGCTGTTCCAGAACGCTGGCCAACGCCTTGTAACCGTCGCGGGCGATGTACTCGTCGATGTTCTCGGGATCGATGAAACCGCAGTTACGCAGGGCGATACGCATCTGTTTCTTGTAGAAACCCATGTGCTTGGAGTCGGAGATGTGGGCCTTGTCCTCGGGGTTCTCATAGAGCAGACGGGTCACTTTTCTACCTTTGATGATGTGCTCGTTGACGATTTCGAGGGCGTCTTCGGGTTTCACCTGGGTGTAGAAGGTGTTATCGGGCAGAATCTTCACGATGGGGCCTTTTTCGCAGAAGCCGAAGCAACCGGTGGTCACGACCTGCACATCGTCGGAAAGGTTCTTTTCCGCCAGGATTTGTTTGAAATTTTCTCTGATTTTGGGGCTTTCCGAGGCCGTACATCCCGTACCGCCGCAGAGCAGAATGTGGTATTTATAATTTGCCATAACTGACCTCCTTATTGGTTATTTGTCGATTTTTTCATAATTGACCGGAATGACGCCTTCCAGAATCTCGTCGTTCATGATGTACTTGGTGACGAGCTCCTGACCCTTCTTGGTGTCCACGTGACCATAGACGATGGGGTCGTGACCGGGTTTCTTCACTTCGACGGTCGGTTCGGCATAGCAGTAGCCCATGCAACCGGTTTGAGTGACAACAGCCTTGACGTTCTGCTTGCTGCATTCCTCAATGATGGCTTCCATGGTCTGTTTCGCGCCGGAGGCGATACCGCAGGTGGCCATGGCAACCTTGATTTGCACGAGGTTTTCGACGTTTTCGCCTTCCTCGCGCAGTTCAAGCTTGGACTGCAACTCTTCTCTCTTTTTCTTGAGATCTGCCAATGATTTTATTTTTTCCATACTATAAAATTTGGTAAGTTGATATTTTATTGTTTGCTTGTAAATTAGGACAAATTTTTGCACATAATTTTCGCGCGGCAAAGGTATAAAAAAAAGTGATATGGGACCATCAAAAAAAGTGGGGATTTTTCGGGGGTAAGGTGAATAGTGATTAGTGAATAGTGATTGGTGAATAGTGATCTGCAGTTCTCATCAATTCTTAATTCTCAGTTCTTAATTCTCAATTCTCAATTGTCACCGCATCACCGTCACGCTGCCGGTCACGGTTTTAGGCTTTTCCCCGCGCGACTTGTAGCGCACCGTCACGGCATAGACCCCGTCGATGGCATTGGCGCCGTCCCAGCCGTAGGCCTTCTCCTCCGTTCGGAACACCAATGTGCCCCAGCGGTTGTAGATCTCCATCCGGTACTCCTCGATTTCGTCGGGGTAGCTGAAGACGGGCAGGAAGATCTCATTGCGCCCGTTTCGGTCGGGGGTGAAGGCGTTGGGCAGGTAGAGTTCCTGCGCACAGCGCTCGTAATCGACGTTCACCGCGTCCCAATGGCTGAAGCACTTGTTGCTCACCTCCACGCTGTACGTCCCCGGCCCGCGCACCACATACACAGGCTGCGTGCTGCCGTCCTGCCAGAGGTAGTCGCAGTGTTCGACGCCGGGGGTGAGGGTCAGGGTTCTTCCCTCGCACAGCGTCGTGTCGGGACCGAGACTGACGGTGAAATCCTTCAGGTAGCCGATGTTGATGGTGTCGCCCGCCCCGAGGCAGTGGTCGGTGATGACCACCCAGTAGTCGCCGTCCTGCCAGACCGTGTAGGTGGTGTTGGTGCTGTTGTCCTGCCAAAGGTACTGCGCGGGGTGCGGCTGCGTGGCATCCAACAAGAGGGTGGCTAACTCGCACAGGATGCTGTCGTTGCCGAAATCCACCGCCGACTGCCCGTAGAGGCTGACGTGGAAGCTGTCGCTCTCGGCGCGGCAGCCGATGTTGGTGACGGCCACCTGGTAGGTGCCGGCGGAATCCACCGTGATGGCGGGCGTGGTCGCGCCGTTGCTCCAGAGGTAGGAGAGAGCACCAGGCTGTTCAACCGAGAGCGTCGCACCGGCGCACACGGTGGTGTCGTGCGCGCCGGTGAGCAGCGGCGGCGGCACCACGGCCACGAAGGTCGTGGTGGTGTCGGGGCAGTCGTAGTGGAGGACGCACTGCACAGTGAGGGTGTCCAGGGCGGCGAGCAGGAACGAGTAGGCGTCGCCAAGGTGGGAGACCCCATCGACGATCCACTCCACGGGCACCGAGTCGGGATTGTGCTCGACGAGGAGGGACAGGGTGTCGCCGAGGCAGCGGTGAACCAAATCCGAGTCAATAATGCTGAGATTAGAGTGAGGGTAAGGGGATTCCAAATAGTTGTATGGGGAAGAATTGTCCATAAAATAAAACACATACAATGCAGGGTTCTGTTCCGGTGGATAATGTGGAACATCAATAAAAGAATAACCTATTTCATACACATATCCGGTAAAACCATTAGGATTATCAATTGTGATATAATCTGGAAGACTGTCGCAGCTATACCATGCAAATTGGGTCGAGTAATACTCGCCGTTTGTCCAGGGGAAAGGTTCAAAAGCTTCTGACGGGATTAGCTGACCGTTCAAGTATGTTGAGGAAAGCCCGTTCGCATGGACATATATGGTCAAATCAATATAATTAGTATCTATTGGTGGAGCGGAAATAAGAAAATTGTTTTTAGTGATAGGAAAATCCCAATGGGTGGCCATTTTTTCCGTGGGATGAGTGTACAAATAGTTATCGGACTTAACAAAAAAACCGAATGCATCTTGGACAATAGAAGAAGAGTTATAAAAAACATTATGTATTGCACGGCTTGGTGACGAAACTTGAACATACGCATAAATCACCGAGTCTGGTTGTGTTGTGTTGGAAGGATCATGGTAATTGCTGTGATAGGTGTAAACATTGGGATTGTTCGCATTCGGGTAACTCACGACATTCAAAATTTCTTCTTCATCCCATTCAGAAAAAGTAAACACAGAATGTTTTGAAAAGAACAATTTGTTCTTCAAAGCGCGCAAAAGAAAAGTTGTACCATAGCGCATCTTATATTCTGGCAAACTGCCGTATGATGTAGTAAAATGAAAACCTGTATATACAATGATTTTTTTACAGTTCGTTTGAATATCACCCATGATGGGATTGTACCCGTTGATGACACACATTTCCCCCGTATTTAATAACGTAGTGTCATTATTGAAAAAAACTTGCGTGCTGTCCGATACAGCAATCACATAATAAAGGAATTCATGGTTATATGGTGGTACTTGATAATGTTTTTTATAAAAATCTACAGGGAACAATTGCATTTTAAATGGATACTCATGAGACATCAAAGAGGGGTCAAGTGCTGGATAAGATATGTTATAATCGGTGAACCTTGGAGACTGGCACCAAACTTGAACATTTTCGGTTGTACGGATAACAATAGTCGCACCTTGAATGGCAGAAAAAGGAATAAACATGAAATCTGATACCAATTGAAAAAGCTCATTGACAGGGATCTTAACAGTAATTAACGAATCAGGGTAAATGTCAAAAGGCACATAAAAGGAAGAATACGGATTTTGCACATAACCTGTACAAGAATGGTGTCCTAAAATGTAAATTATAGCGGAATCAACAGGCTCAATTCCAGCGAAAGGCCATATTTCGTACTTTACCCCGCATGTAAACCAGAACTCCTTGCCCTCGTTTTGGGCGGAAATTTTCCCGCACAACATAAAGCAGCAATAAAGGAAAAAGATAAATCGAAACAGTTTCATTCCTCTTAAAATATCACAACTTTCTTCACCACCAAGCTGTGGGAAGTATCAAAAGCTCTAATCAAATACACACCTTCCGAAACATTCAAATGGTTGCGTTCCCCGTTTCGGATAGTTCCCTTTTGCAGAAGTTTTCCCGCCATATCATACAGCGAATATTGAATGTTCCCATCAAAGCCCTCACATATGAACTGGTTGTCGCCCTCAATGATAATCTCTCTTACAGACTCTTTATTGAGCAATGTGTTTCGTATTGATTTGCCGCCAAACTGATGCGAGCAGGCACTCGGTTCATCACATAAATACTGCATTGACAAAAAATCCGTACTAAAAGTAATTGGAAATGGGTTAAAGTTCTTATCCATCGAACCATTGTTTATAGTATAGGGTTGAGGAATAGGAGATGCTTGTACAACGTTTACATCCAAAGGCCTGTCGCAGGAGGACGCTAATATGTCATAGGTTTCGGTTAGGACACATCCACTCCCATTCACTCCCGCTATGAGAACAGGGAGACACGGATTATAGTAGTTGTATGCTAAATTTTTCATTTCCAAACTGTTGTAATATATATCCACGTATGGATATTGTAGGCTTTGGCATGGCGTGGCGCCACTGAAAGCCCCTCCAAGCTGACCTACGTTAAGTCCAAGCGTCAAGGAATAGGGATCTACCTCAGCAATAGAAAGTCCCCAGGGAGAGGAAATTGCCTTCCCCGTCTGAAAATAATACAAATGCCCGTTGCTGTGTACCAACGAAACAGCACTTTCAGGACTCGGAATGGTTGTTGAAGAATAGTTCCGGTACATGTTCTGCGCTTCCGCGACCTGCGCGCCCCCCACCCACAGCACAAGGGCGATGATGATGGATAACTTTTTCATAACGCGATGATTTTGATGCGGCAAATATACATTTTTTGTGAATAGTGAATAGTGATTGGTGAATAGTGATTGGTGAATAGTGATTTGTGAACAGTGATTTGTGAACAGTGATTGGTGAATCGTGATTTCTTCATCACAAGTCACAAACCACCACCCCACACAATAAATCCCCTGCCGGTGCGTTATACAGCGTTTTTTTCAACAATCAAAAATTCACCGAATATGAAAAACAAAGCAGTTGTCATTGCGATTATCGCCAGCATCGGGTTGTTTTTGGCCGCCATAGCCATTGGTGTGGCCTTTTATCAAACCAAAAAGCCGCAAAAAACGGTATCCGTTGTCGGTTTGGTGGAGAAGGACTTCACTTCCGACCTTATCGTGTGGGAATTCTACTATTCAGCCGAAGCCGGCGACATGAAGGAGGCCTATTCCAAACTGAAGGGACAGAACGAAGTGGTGAAGGCCTATCTCAAAAACGCGGGCATTCCCGACAAAGAGGTGGATTTCAAGAAAATTACCACTGGTCCGACCTACGACAGCTTTTATGACGACAAGGGGAATTGGCACCAGGTTCAGACGGGCTACGAGGCCAGACAGGTGGTGCGCATCGAGTCACGCGACATCGAGAAAATCGAGGCGCTCACCCGTGACATCGCTGAGCTCTACGACCAGAACATCATGATTAACAACGACAATCCGGAGTACTACTACACGAAACTGTCGGATTTGAAGATGCAGATGCTTGCCGAAGCCTCGCAGGATGCCCGGAACCGTGCGGAGACCATTACCAAGAACGCCGGTGCCAAGTTGGGCGACCTCAAGAGCGCGAACATGGGCGTGTTCCAAATTACCAAACCCAACTCTTCCGAAGAGTCTTACACTTGGGGCGGTGCATTCAATACCTCCTCCAAAGAGAAACGGGCCAGTATAAACATGCGGCTCACGTATTATGTGAAATAAAAAAAGCCCCGCGTCGCGGGGCTTTTTTTATACAAATTCTTTCCCGAAATCGACCTGGATGTCGGTGACGTATTGGCGGACCTGCTGTTCTTCTGATTTTTTGCAGATGAGCAGCATGTCGTTGTTTTCCACCACAACGTAGTCTTCCAATCCTTGGATGACCACCACTTTGTTGCGTGGCACATGGACGATGCATTTCTCTGAATCATACATTTTTACGTGATTTCCGACCACGGAATTGAGGTTGTTGTCCTTCTTGCGCAGTTCGTAGAGGGAACTCCACGTGCCGAGGTCGGACCAGCCGAAGTCGGCGGCATAGACCTTCACGTTGTCGGCTTTTTCCATCACACCGTAGTCAATGGAGATTTTGCGGCAGATTTGGTAGATACGGTCGATAAACTCCTCTTCTTTCGGGGTGTTGTACAATCCTTCGCCCTGCTTGAAGAGGTCGTTGATGTCGGGCAGGAACGCCTCGAACGCCTTTTCAATGGAGGTCAGCGACCACATGAAGATGCCGGCATTCCAAAGGAAGTCGCCGCTTTCGAGGAAACTCTTGGCCATTTCCAATTCCGGCTTTTCGGTGAAGGTTTTGACGGCATAGATGGACGGATTGCCCATAAATCCCTCGTCTTCATTGTATTGGATATAGCCATAACCTGTGTTGGGATAGGTTGGTCGGATGCCGATGGTCAGCAGGCAGGGATTTTCGGCAACGGCGTTGAGGCCTTTGTTGATGACATCCACGAACACGTCCTCTTTTTCGATATAGTGGTCGGAAGGGGCCACTACGATGACGGCGTTCGGGTTCTTGGCCTTGATTTTGTAGTTGGCGTAGGCGATGCATGGGGCAGTGTTCCGGCGGTAGGGTTCCAGCATGATTTGCTCCTCTGCGAGGTCGGGCAGCTGTTCCTTCGTAATGTCGTGGTAGGCCTTGTTGGTGACAATGTAGATGTTCTCTTTCGGGCAGATTTTGGTGAAACGTCTGAACGTTTTCTGAATCAGGGTCTCCCCGTCGCCCAGAATGTCGATGAACTGCTTGGGCGTGGTGCTGTTGCTCATGGGCCAGAAGCGCGCGCCCACGCCGCCGGCCATGATGATACAATAATAATTGTTATTCAGCATGTTGATATTTTGTTGGTATGTTATTGCACATTACCGTCTGCAGGGACGCACGGCCATGCGTCCCTGCAAAACGGGCATTAATTTTCGTTAAGAGCCTTTACGCCGGGTAACTCTTTACCTTCAAGGTATTCCAGCATGGCGCCGCCGCCGGTGCTAATGTAGGAGATGTAGTCGCCGAGGTTGTATTTGTTGACGGCCGCGATGGAATCGCCGCCGCCCACGATGGAGTAGGCTCCGGCCAGTGTGGTGGCTGCCACGCTCAGCGCCACAGCACGGGTGCCTTCGCTGAACTTCTCCAACTCGAACACGCCCACGGGGCCGTTCCACAGAATCGTCTTGGAATCCTTGATGACTTTCGCGATGTTCACGCGGCTCTTCGGACCGATGTCCAGCGCTTCCCAGTTGTCGGGGATGTTGTTGTCCTCGGTCACCAGGATGTTGGCGTCGTTGCTGAATTTGTCGGCGCAGACGCTATCGACACGGCAGACGAAGTTCACGCCGGAAGCTTTCACTTGGTCGAGGATTTCCTGTGCCACGGGTAGCATATCGGGTTCATAGAGCGAATTGCCGATGGTGAAGCCCATAGCCTTCAGGAAGGTGTAGCTCAGTCCGCCGCCCACCACGAGGTTATCGACTTTTGGGATGAGATTTTTGAGAATGTTGATTTTGGTGGAGACTTTCGAGCCGCCGATAATGGCCGTGAAGGGACGCTCCTGGCCGTTGAGGGTTTTTTCGAGGTTCATCACCTCGTTGTAGAGCAGATAGCCGGCGAAGGCCTTTCCGGGGAAGCAGCGGGCCACGGTGGCCGTGGAGGCGTGCTCGCGGTGTGCCGTGCCGAAGGCATCGTTCACATAGACATCGCCCAAACGCGCGATGGCCTTGGCAAAATCGACATCGCCCTTCTCCTCTTCTTTGTGAAAGCGCAGGTTCTCCATCAACACGATGCTGCCGGGTTTCAGGCTTTGGCAGAGGGCTTCGGCCTCGGCGCTCAGCACGTCACCGCCGAAAACGACTTCGCGGCCTAGGATTTCGGACACCGTCTTCACGATGTGGCGCAGGGAGAACTCGTCCTTCGCTTCGCCTTTCGGGCGGCCGAGGTGGGAGATCAGGATGGCTGAGCCGCCGTCGTCCAGAATCTTGCCGATGGTCTCCTTGGTGCGCACAATGCGGGTCGTGTCGGTCACGTTGAACTGCTCGTCCAACGGTACGTTGTAGTCAACGCGGATCAGGGCCTTTTCGCCGCTGAAGTTATGCTCTTGAATGGATTTCATAATTTTACAATGTATTTTAGTGAATAAATTCGTCATTATTTGATTGCGGGCAATGCTGAAATCAAGGCCGCAAAGATAATCATTTTTCTAATGCTCTCCATCTAATCTTCTGAGTTGTCTGCTATAAATATCTGATATTCAGATAAAAATTTGGCTTTTGAAACGAATCCGATGTATTTTCGGTCGCGGGTGATGACGGGCATGTTGAAGTTGCCGGTGCGTTTGAACTTTTCCAGCACCACGGCCGCCGTGTCATCATCGTAAATGAATTCGTCGGGTTCAATCATCAGATCCTCCACGTGGATTTTGTCGTACAGTTCCTGTTTGAAGATGATGTCGCGGTGGTCGTCCATCACCAAGAGGCCGGAGAAGAGGTTGTTCTCGTCGATGACCACGAAAAGGTTGCGTTTGCAATGGGCGATGACATCGGTGTAGGTGCGCAAGGTGCTGTGCACGGGGATGGTGAGGATGTTGGTGTCGATGGTTTGGTGCCAGGGCAGTTTGCGCAGGGCGTATTTGTCTTTGTTGTGGGTGCGGAGATTGTCCTTCTCGGCCAGGGGTTGCGTATAGACGGAGTATTTCTCAAAGGGGTTGACGCAGAGGTAGGAGCAGGCGGCGGTGACCATCAGGGGGATGAGCAGGGTGTAGCCGGTGGAGGATTCGGCGATGAGGAACATGGCGGTGAGGGGGGCCTGCATCACGCCGGTCATCACGCCGGCCATGCCGGCGAGGATGAAGTTGACGTAGGGGAGGTCCACATGGAGAAAGACTTGGGCCACATGCGCGACTAAGAAGCCGGTGAACGCGCCGATGAAGAGGGTGGGGGCGAATACGCCGCCCACGCCGCCGGCCGTGGTGGTGAATGTGGTGGCGAAGACCTTCAGCAGGATGATGCCGATGACGGCCACCACCAGGATGCCTTCGTGCCCCATCAGCCCGAACAGCGGCGAGTTGTTGAAGACAGACACCCAGTCGCCGTGCAGCAGGTCGTTGACGTTGTTGTAGCCTTCGCCGTAGAAGGCTGGGAAGAGGTAGATGAGCAGGCAGAGGGCGAGCGACCCGATTAACGCACGAACATACACTTTCTTGATTTTGCGCATCTGTTTTTCGATCCAGCGCGAGGTGCGCAGGAAATAGACGGAGATGAAACCGCAGAGGGCGCCTAATATAATATAGAAAGGAATGTTCGCCACGGAAAAGCCCTGGGTCGCGTCGATAGTGAACATCACGTCTTGGCCGAGGAAGAGGACGGACATCACGGTGCCAGTGGCGGCGGAGAGCAACAGCGGCAGGATAGCGCTGCCGGTTAAGTCGAGCATGAGCACCTCGAAAGTGAAAACCAGCGCGGCGATGGGTGCCTTGAAGATGGCGGCCATTGCCGCTGTGGAGCCGCAGGCCAGCAGCAGCGTGGTCTGTTTCGTGTTGAGCTTGAAGAATCGCGCCACGTTGGAGCCAATGGCGCTGCCGGTGAGCACAATCGGAGCCTCCAATCCCACGGAGCCGCCGAACCCCACGGTGACTGCGCTTGCCACCATGGATGAATAGACGTTGTGGAGCCTCAACATGCCGTCGCTCTTGCAGATGGACTTCAGCACGATGCTCACGCCGTGGCTGAGGTTGTCGCGCACTACGCGCCGCACGAACAGCAAGGTGAGGAAAATGCCTATTGGCGGGAAAATCAGGTAGAGGTAATTGATGTCCGCTACGGGGAATGCCTCGCTGAGGAGTCGTGTGGTGAAATGCAGAAGGTTCTTGATGATGACGGCCGCCGCCGCGCCGAGAAGCCCGATTACCACGCTCAAGGTCAACACGGTGGTCTTGTCTGTGAAATGCTTCCGGACAAATCGCCGGAAGCGCGCCACTCCATATAGAAATCGTTTGTTTTTCATAAAATACTCAAGGCGGCAAAGGTACATATTTTTCGATATGTCATGCCGCTTTTTTAAATCCGATTTTGTCTCGTTGTACCTTTATAATAAATAGTACACCACGAAGCCAATCGCTCCCGCCAGCACAATCAGCAGAATCGGGCTGGTTTTCCACTTCAGCGAAGCGAAGAAGGCTGCGGCGAACAGGCCGATGCTGAGGAACAGTTGCAACGGGTTCGCAGCGTATGAACCGAATGTTTCGGCATTGACCAGCACAATGGCGGCGGCGGCAATCAAGCCCACCACTGCCAACTTCAGCACCGACATGATGGACACCACCACCGTATTGCCCTTGTGCTTGAGCAGATATTGGCTAATGGCCAGCATCAACACAAAGGGCAGCAAGACAACGGAGAAAGAAGCCAAAAAAGCGCCTGCCACGCCCAAAATAGGGTCGTAGCCCGCGTTGAGGACAGCTGTGTAGCCCGCGTAGGTGGCCACGTTGATGCCGATCGGACCCGGGGTGACCTGGCTCGTGGCCACGATGTCGGTGAACTCCGCCGCCGTCATCCAGCCCTGTTTCTCCACCACTTCGTTCTGGATAAGGGCAATCATGGCATAGCCGCCGCCGAAGTTGAAAATGCCGATTTTGCAGAACGTATAGAAAAGTTTCCAAAAAATCATGATTGCACCCCCTTCTTTTCCAGATATTTACCATAGACAAAGCCGCCAATGCCCGCCATCAGGATGACCCAAATCGGGGATACGCCGAGCAGCCAGATGAGCAGGGCCGCCACGACAGGAATCCAGAAATTGTAGCGGGAGATGTTCACGGTTTTGGCCATGCGGAACACCGGTGCGGCGATGAGCGCGACCACCACGGGGCGAATCCCCTTAAAGACCGCTTCCACCACAGCGTTGCCTTGCAGGTAGTGCAGGCCTGCTGCCAATGCGATAATGATGAGAATGGGCACCAGGATGTTGCCGACTAACGAAGCGACCGCCCCGGGGATTCCCCGGAGCCGCCAGCCCACGTGCGTGGCCATGTTCGCGGCAAAGATGCCGGGCATGGTCTGCGACAAGGCGATGATGTCCACGAATTCCTCGCTGGTCAGCCAACGGTGACGGTCAACCACCTCCTTCTCCATTAGCGGAATCATGGCATAACCGCCTCCGAGGGTGAATGTCCCGATTTTGAAAAAAGACCAAAAAAGTTGTCCTAACGAAACCCTGCCCATAGTCAATGTTCCTCTATCGCCTCAATCTTTTGCTATTTCCGTAAACTCCATCATTCCGCCGACATGTAGGGTGTGTATTTTCCCGCATTTGGCAAAATCCGTCCATATTCGCCGCAAAGGTTTTCCGCATTCGAGAAAATCGCGTCCGGAAAGCCCTTGCGCCATCAGCGTGCCTTCCACACCCTTCCCGCCGAACAGCAGCGCAAGCTCCGTAATGTGCCCGGCCCCGATTACATGTTCGTCTTTGCGCCAAAAAAACGAATAGAGATAGACTTTTCCGCCACAATCGGCATAAAGCTTTGCAAATTTCTGGGTCGGAGTGGTGAAGATAGCCATGGTCTTGTTGTGCAAAACCAGCTCGATCAACCAGCGTGTCAAGAAAAAGCGGTCCAGAATGCTCGCCGGCTTGTTGCCGCCGATGTAGGTGGCCGCCTCACGGGCGTTCGTTCCGATGATGAGGTCGTGCTTCGGGGCGACCTCGCGCCAACGTTTCTCCTCGTTGTCTTGGGTTGGCAAAGGATAGATGCCCGAATGCGGCGCGAAAATCATGTGTTTGGCCAAGCCACGTTCGGTGACATGGCTCGTGATGGATCTCTGCGTTTCGAGAATCCGTTCCACGGGTGCGTCTAATGGAAGTTCGTTGAGCTCGTCCAAGATCTTGCGCTCCATTTCCTCGCGGTTCGTCAGCGTGCCCATCGGGTCGCTTTGGATGATGGCGCGGCGGTAAAGTCCGTCGGTGCCTTCGGAGAGCATGATGCAGCGCACCAAGTCGCCGCCGGCCGATTCACCGAAAATGGTGATGTTGGCCGGGTCGCCTCCAAATGCCGCAATGTTGGCGTTCACCCACCGCAGACCCTCGACAGCGTCCAACAATCCGTTGTTGGCAAAGCCTCCTTCGCGGTTCTTGACGAATCCCAAGAGCGAGAGACGGTAGTTGATTCCCACCACGATGACCCCGTTCTCGTTTGCGAGTACCGTGCGGTCGTAAAATTCGTTGTCGCAGCCGCCATTGCGGTAAGAGCCCCCGTAGTACCAGACCATAACCGGCAACCGGCTATCCGATGTGGCGTCCTCGGGAACAGCGATGGAGAGGTACTGGCAACTTTCCTCTTGCGGCAAATCCTCGTAGTGTATTCCCGTGAGTTTCAGTTCTATAACGGAGGTGAGCTGAACCGGGAACGGGGCAGGGGTGCTGCAATCGTGCGTCTCGTTCCCGTAGGAGTAGGACACGGGCGGAGCATACCGTTCAGAGGTGGCGTAGCGAATGCCGAGAAACTGCCGGCATCCGTCTGCCACAAATCCACGGAATGTGCCGGCTTGCGTGTGAACGACGTGTATCGGGTTCGTTTGCATATACTTATTGTTGATTTATTCTGACGGCAAAAGTAAGAAATTTCTACGATTTGCGGGTAACACGGTAAAACGACATTTATAAAAAAGGCTCCGCAGATGAACGCGGAGCCTGAATTTCTTGGCGGGAGAGTTACTTCCCGATGATTGCGGCCAGCTCATCCACACCTTTGGGCAGGTGCGGACCGAGTACGCGGTGACCGGTCTCGGTGATCAGCAGGTCGTCCTCGATGCGGATGCCGCCGAAGTCGCGGTATTTCTCCACCACATCGTAGTTGATGAACTGTTCGAACTTGCGTTCTTTCTTCCAGATGTCGATCAAATGCGGGATGAAATAGATGCCCGGCTCGATGGAGACCACGAAACCCGGTTTCAGCTCGCGGGCCATGCGCAGCGATGCCCATCCGAAGATGTTGCTCGGGCGAACGGTGTCGTCATAGCCGACATAAATCTGGCCCAGACCTTCCATATCGTGCACATCGAGACCGATTTGGTGACCCAGACCGTGTACCATGAACAGGGCGTGCGCACCTAATTCCACAGCCTCTTTCACATCGCCCTTCATCAGTCCCAGATCCTTCAGTCCCTGAGCGATAACTTCGCAGGAAAGACGGTGCAGCTCTTTGTTGTATAGGCCCGGGTGTGCCGCATTGATGGCATCCAGGTTGGCTTTCAGCACGATTTCGTAGATTTCCTGCTGTTTTTGGGTGAACTTGCCGTTCACGGGCATGGTGCGCGTGTAGTCGGAGCAATAGTTCATCAAACCTTCCGCGCCGGCATCCATCAGCAGCATGTTACCGGCCTTCAGCGTGCCGTTGTGCAGGTGGTTGTGCAGCGTCTCGCCGTGCTGGGAGAGGATGACCGGGAAGGAGATGCCGTTGCCGAACGACAGGGCGATGCCCTCGGCCAGACCGGCCAGCTCGCGTTCGGATTCGCCTTCCACACAGCGGCGCATCACGGCGGTGTGCATCTTCACACCGATTTCACAGGCCTTGTCCATCTCGTCGATTTCGCACTGCTCTTTCGCGGAACGGAGGTTCACGATGCCCATGATAAGGTCCAACGAAGCCGCCTCGCGAATGTGGTTGACGTCCACGCCGGTGAGGTTGGCCATCAGGATTTGGTTGTCTCCGCGATATTGCGGGGTGAAATGGACCTTGCGGCCCTGCGCCTGCGCCTGATGGATAAATTCAGCCAGTTGCGCGAACGGGCGGGTCTCCGTCACGCCCACTTTTTCGGCCAAAGAGGCAATCGTCGGCTGGTCGCCCATCCAGATGATGTCGTCAATGGTGAAATCATTGCCGAAAATGATGGACTGGTGCGCATCGAAGTCGATAACGGCGGCAATGTCGGCGATGGAAAGTCCAAAGAAATAGAGGAAATCGCTGTCCTGACGGAAGTTATAGGTGTTGTCGGGATAGTTCATCGGGGCTTCGTGGTTGCCCAAAAACACGGCAATGCCGCTCTTGACGGCCGCCGTCAATTTCTCTCTTCTGTTCTGATAAACTTGGGGTTCAAATAAGGGGTTCATACTATTTAACGTTTTTGTTATTCTACTTCGAAAAAGGGACGGCAAAGGTACATTTTTTTTGACAATGACCATAAACTATGACAATGACCATAAACTATGACAATGACTATAAACTATAACAATGACTATAAACTATTCAAGTTTCGCAAGTTTTTCTTTGTTTGCTTGCAGTAGGGCTATCCCGGTTGCGCGGTTGTGTGTTGCAGACCCATACATTTAGCGTTTCTTCAACGTCATGGAGGCATAAAATCCCAATCATGAGCAGGGGCGGATGCCCCTTGAGGCGTTGGTGGATGCCTCTTGATGCTCGCGGCACAGCCCGTTAGGGCAGAAAGAGATGAAACAATAGCCCCTCCCCGCACACCTAACGGCATGCGTCTCCCTTCGCGACCGTCCGTTCCTACCGAGCCCGGCAAACCTGACGGCCTGCCAGCATTGCCAGGCAGTCAGTGATTGCCGGACCAGTTTGGGCTGGACGAGGAAAACGTGATGTCGAAGTTGATCATTGAAAATCAAGTATTTACAAAAGTGTTAACTCTGAAATCCCTACTGCAAGCAGGGTGAGAAGAGCTTGCGAAACTTGAATAAAATAACAATAACAGCAACACCATAGTTATAGTTATAGTCATAGTTATAGTCATAGTTATAGTCATAGTTATAGTCATGGTCATAAGTTATAGTCATAGTTATTGTCATTGTTACCGATTCTGAATATACAGGAGCGCTGCGTCCAGTTGCGGGCGGAAGTCGCCGTTGTGGTCTTTGCGAAGGACGATTTCGTCGGGGGTGTGGCCGATACCTTCCCACACTTTGCCGCCAATTTGCGCCTCAAAGGTGGAAGTATAGACATAGTGACCCTCCGACAGGTCCGAAGTCCCGAATGGTCCGCCGTAGTTGAGGTCAATGCGGTTGGCGTCCTGCAACGGGCCGGTGCCGCCGTGCGTGCGCTCGCCAATGGTGTGCGCGGTAGGTAGCACCGCCTTGATGGTCATCGGTTCGATTTCGCCCATACTCACCGAGTGAATGTCGCAGAGAATCACATACGGGATGTTCTCGGCGGTGATGTCACGATGGTAACGTTTGTTCGGGTCGATGTAGTACGGGGTCCATACGGAGTATTCGTAACGTCCGGGACCCTCCTTGTAGCGGGTCTTCATAATCTCGGTACGCTCGTTGAGGTAGTTGCCGATGAGGTAGTCGAGGTCGTCCTGGTAGCCGCCGCGGTTGCAGCGGTTGTCGAGGATGATGCCGGCGAGCTCGCTGCGCGGG
>JAFXPL010000070.1 GCA_017527945.1 Bacteroidales bacterium
GGTCCAAATAACGGTTGAGCGCGGCAAGGGTGTCCAAATCCCCATCAAGGAAAGCCCCGCAGTAAAGTTCCCGGAATCGGCAGAGCTCTTTCAGGAGGGCTTTGCGGTTGGGTTGCCCAAGCCTTCCGTATGCGATGGTCAGGTCGACGAGCTCTTGCATCCTTTCGAAAGCCTTCTCAGCGTTGTCACGACGACCCTTGGCGAGCCATTTCGAGGCACGATAAGTTTCGCTCCCGATGTTGGCCATCTGTTTTGGAAAGGGCATGTCGACCCACGCTCCGTTACTGAGTGTCTCGTGCTGCATTATTCAACGAATTTTGAAACGATGGATTTTATTTGTTCCCTGACTTCCGGATTCTCAACATCACGGCTGCGGTTGCCTTATCGGTCACACACTTAATCATATCAATGAAAGTATTGGATGCCAATTCTTTAAGTTGTTCTCTTGATATTTTTTCAGTAAGTACCTGCATAAATCATTTTTTCGGCAAAAATAATAAAATATCATCTTCCTTGAGCAGCCCCGGAGGGGCAAAACGCACGAAGTGCAATTAACCCCACACAAGGCGAAGCCGTAGTGTGGGGCTTGACAAGACAGAAAAGTCCGGACTGCGGAGACAGCGATAACGACAAGGCGCAGCGCAGTGTGAAACCTAAAACCAAATGATATGAAAAGCTACCTCAAATTCCTCAGCAGAAACAAACTCTACACCGCCGTGGAGGCGGTGGGACTGGTGGTGAGCCTCGCGTTCGTGATCATCATCGGCAGCTACGTGTGGCAGCAGTACGCCATCGCGCATTCCACCCCTGATGGCGAACGTGTCTATGCCGTGAGCGCCGACAACTACTTCTTCGGACTCTCGTGGTGGGACAAAGCCTGCTTCGAGGAGGAAATTCCCGAGGTGGAGACGGCCTGCCGGATAGGCTCTACCGATGAAGATGCCATTGTCACGTATAAAGGCGAACCATTTAATGCCATTGTGACGTATGGAGACCCAGAGCTGTTCGAGATTTTCTCAGACCACCCCGTGGTGGATGGCAGTCTTGAACCTTACCGGTTGAAGGGACAGTGCCTTGTCTCTGAGTCTTTTGCGAAGCGCGTGCTGGGTGAAAACCCTGTGGGCAAGCAGATCTCGATGCGTTTTTTTTTCGAGAACGTAGGCGAATACACAGTATGTGGTGTCTATCGTGACTTCACGAACTCGATGATGCCGACCACGGAAGTCCTCCTCAACCCCGAATTTGAGCCGACACATGTCGGGAACGTGCCGTTCAGTTCTGTCGGGAATTTCACGACCTTGCTCAAGGTGCACGAAGGCACAGACAGAGAACTGTTTGCCCAAAAGATAAAAGCTGTCTGCCACAAAAACTACGACCGCATTGGTTTAGTCAAAGATTTTCTCATCCATACGCTACCTGAGGTCTATTTCAACGATAACCAGTTCCATTTCAAGAGCGGCAGTCGGCAAGTGCTGAGGGTTTTGTCGGTTGTGGTGCTTCTGCTCTTCGTCTCCGCGTTGTTCAACTATATCAACCTGAACATGGCCTTGTCGGGGAAACGGGCCAAGGAGATGGCCACGAGACGTCTTCTCGGCACGCAAAAGTCCAGAATCATATTCAACTATATGGTCGAATCCGTTTTGTTTACCGCAGTATGTTTCGTGGGTGCGCTGTTGTTAGCCTATGCGCTGCTCCCCATGATGAACAACCTGCTGGGGATTTCAGGCGACGACGGCTTCCACGCATGGCAGTTCGCGGCGATTCGGATAGGCATGTCGGCGGCCTGTCTCGCGACCTACCTTTTGGTCATTGTGCTGGCAGGTTGTTTGGCGGGTTTGGCCCCGGCGGCCATGGCGTCGCGATTCGCACCCATAGATGTTGTGCGCGGCCGCTACCGGCTTCGGAGCAAAATGCTGTTCAGCAAGGTGTTCATTGTCTTTCAGAATGTGATCACCGTCGTGATGATTGCCTTGGCGCTGCTGATGGAAGTGCAGATGCGCTATATGCTCAACCGTCCTCTCAACGCTCGCTCCGAAGGGCTGTACTCGCTTCAGTTTTTCACTCAGAGCTACACAGAAATGCAGCCGCTTATCGACCGGTTGGAGATGATTCCCGAGGTGGAAAGCGTTGGCTGCGGGCGCGGTTTCGCCGGGCAGATCCAGCAGCTTTTCGGTTTTCCGGACATGGAAGGAGAAGAAATCTCCGTCTGGTCCATTCTTTGTGATGATGTCTATTTCAACCAGCTCGGACTGCATGTCATAGAGGATTTCGGGCATCCCAAACCCAATTCCGTTTGGTTTTCCAAATCGTTGGCGGACAAACTGCTTCTGAACGATTCCTCAATGAACTATTATAGCCAACGGTTCAACTTCAACGGGGCAAAGGTGGAATGTGTTGGAGGTGTTTATGAAGACATTCCCACAAGTGTCTCCTCGGCTAATGAGGAACAGTCGCTGATTGTCGTTGCTCCGAGGAAAGACATTGCGTTTGCAGAAGGTCTAATGATTGAAGTTTCAAGTAATTACAAGGAAGCAGAAGCGGCGGTCATGAATGCATACGAAGAGTATTCTGCCGAAGAGAACAGTTTTGTGGTGCCACCGGCCCGAAACGGCTATGTGCGGGATTTGTTGGACAGGTCTTTGCTGCCCGCCCAAAAGGCCATGCGCCTGCTCGAACTGTTCATGCTGCTATCCGTCTTGATCTCCCTGCTCGGTCTCGTCGCCATGAGCACCTACTACAGCGGCGAGAACACCAAGAGCATCGCCGTGCGGAAAACCTTCGGCAGCGATGTGCGGCGCGAGCTGTGGCGCTCCGTCAGAAGTTACATGCTGCTCGTCGGAATCGCGGCTATGATCGGTGTGCCTGTCGCTGTCTGGCTAAGCGGGAAGTACTTGGAACGTTTCGCCTACCGCATCGAGCATTACGGCTGGGTCTTCGCCGTGGCGGTCCTGCTCACCGCGCTGATGGCCTTCCTCTCGGTGCTTTGGCAAACCTTGCGCGCCGCGAAGACGAATCCTGCGGAGGCGTTGAAGAAGGAGTAGGGATGTATAGAGACGCAATGCATTGCGTTTCTACATCTTCTCCTTTAGGAAACGTTTCAGCAGGAAGGCGATAAAATAGGGGAATGTGTAGAAGCTTCCGTTCCAACCGATGTTCTTGTATCCGAATTTGATGCCGTATTTGACTTCAGGATAGGAATCCCATTTGATCAGGTTGTTCAGCGAAGCCGTCGTCCCGTCTTTGGCCTTCACCTCAACGGGAATCAGCGAATCGGCATCCCTCACAAAGAAATCCATCTCTACGGCAGGATTGTCATGTTTATAGAAGTACAATTGTTCATAGCCCGACTTGCGCAACATCTCGCCGACCACATTCTCATAGACGGCACCTTTGTACGTTCCGAAGTTTCGATTGACCCTGAAATCGTCCTGTGCCTCCTCGTCTAACGAAGCAATCAGCAGACCTGTATCGTGGTAATAGATTTTGTAAAAATCGGGATCATAATTACCTTTCAGCGGCAACTCCACGTTGTTTAGGCAATAACAGACATTGATCACGCCAGCCTCTTTCAACCACTCCACAGCACCGATATACTCCCGGTTACGCGCACCTTTGGCAACCTTCGTGATCTGGAACTTTTTGTTTTCTTTCGCCAAGAATGTCGGGATGTGGCTATACACTGCAAGAACTTTTGCCTTGTCTGTCTCTTTGGCATATTTCGTGATGTCTTCCTCATAATCTTTCAGAAGCTGGCGTTGCAGTTTCAACGTTCCGCCGAAATGGCCGTTGTCAATGTACATTTTGACCACCTCCGGCATACCACCGAGTGTCATATAATCGCGGAAAATCCCCATATAGGTGTCCATCTCAAGCTGCGAGAAAGGCTTTAGTGAAAGCGTATGGGCAAAAAGGTCTTCGACCTGTTCCTTAGAATAGCCTTTGGCCCACAAAAATTCCTCGAAATCCATTGAAAACATGTCGTAGTCTTCTTTGTAGCCGACTGCATTCGATTCGATTTCTTCGTAATAGATGCCCATAAGCGAGCCCGAGCAAATCACATCGAAACGCCGGTCCTGACAAAATGACTTGAGTGAGGTAGCACAGTCGGGACATTTCTGCAACTCATCGAAAAACAGCAGAGTCCTGTTTGGGATAATCTTCCACGACGGTTCCAGAATGCTGATGTTCTTGATAATCTGGTCCACCTCGTAGCCATCGTTGAAGATATTGCGGAATTTCTTCTGAAGCATGAAATTCATTTCGAGTACAGAATCGTAGTTTACACGTCCAAAAGCTCTGATAGATTCAGTTTTACCAATTTGTCTGGCTCCTTTCACTATCAAAGGTTTCCTTTTTGGGTTGCTCTTCCAGTCCGATAGGAATGTATCTATTTTTCTTTCAAGTAGTTCCATGTTTTATTATCACATTTTCGGCTGCAAAAATAATAAAAAAATCACATTTTCAGATATTCAACTTGAAAAAAAATCACATTTTCAGACTTCTCCGTCCTTTGGCAAACGCTCCGCGCCGCGAAGACGAACCCGGCGGAGGCGTTGAAGAAGGAATAGTGGACTTGTAGAGACGTGAAATTTTGTATTTTTGCGGCGGCAAATCTAAGGTCAATTGTAAAGAATAGGGCGTGTAAAGAATCTTTACACTGCTGTAAAGGATGTTTACGCTTTTTGCGGTATTCATATTGTATTCTGCTTAACGTCAATGACTTCACAGTTTGGCACGGTTGCTGTATGGGATTTGCAGCTGTAGATTTACCCTTATGCGAATCATCCAAAAATCCAAAACCGAGATGGTCTCCGCCATCCTCAACATCGTCGGGCTGGCAGCCGCCTTCGCCGCCCTCTACATCATCCTCGTGCAGGTGCGCCACGACCTCACGTACAACAAGGCACTCAAAGACAGCGACCGGATCTATGTTCTTACGACACAAGAGTCCAGATCCAGTGGTTATTCGTCTTATATGTGTCGCCCCATAGGCGAATATGTTGTCAATGCGTCTCCTGACATTGAAGCCGGTGGCTGTGGTCGCGTTGCGGGTTATCCTACCATGATTTACGTGGGCGATGACCAATCGCCGGTGAAAATTTCAATATCCTCATTGAACAAAGGTGCTCGCGAGGTGTTCGGCATCGAATTGGTGGCTGGTAATTGGGATGATTTGACGGGCGTAAATTGCGCTATCTCGGAATCTGCGGCCAAGCGTCTCGGTATCCAGGTGGGCGATGTCGTGAAATATTATGGCGGGGCATGGCAAGAAACAACCATTGTGGCCATTTATAAGGACATGCCAAAGCACAGCGACCTTTCGTCTTTCGAAATGTTTACCGATTTTCCGGATGTTTTACTGGATGAATGGAAGGAGTTCTCGTTCAACTATTTCGTGAAATTACGCGAAGGTGCCGACCCCGAAGCGATTACCGAAGCGGCAAAGCCTGTATGCAAGCGGTTTTTCAGCGAGATGAAAGGCGGCAATGAGGTTACGGACGACGATGTCAAGTTCGGGATTCGCCCCGTGCTGCTGACCGAGATGTATTTCGCTGACCCTAACAAAAACTTCACAGTAGGCAAGATGGGTAATCGAACAACAACCATCACTATGCTGGTCATCGCCATTTTCGTGGTGCTCATTGCTTTCATCAATTACATCAACTTTTTTTTCGCTATGGTGCCACTGCGGTTACGTGGTTTCAATACGCGCAAAATTTTGGGCAGCAGCCGTTTCCAGTTGGTGGTGTCGTCGGTGGGCGAGTCGCTGCTGATGGTTGCTGTCGCTTTAGGCTTGGCATTGACGGTAGTTATATTTTTCAAACAATCCACTTTGGCTTCGCTCATTGAAACTTCGCTGGACCTTGGCCAAAATTATGGCATTGTCGCGTTAACCATTGGTTTGGCGTTGTTCATCTCGGTAGTCGCCAGTCTCTATCCGGCGTTGTTCGTCACTTCGTTCAATCCCGCTGTTGCATTAAAAGGCACCTTCGGCACCACGCAGAAGGGCAAGGCCTTCCGTATTGCCTTGATTGGCTTGCAGTTTACGGTATCCATTGTGTTGATTATCTGTGTGATATTTGTCCACAAGCAACGAAATTTTATGATGAATCACGAAATGGGATTCAATAAGGAATGTCTGTTGCAGTCGCAAGTGTCGGGGTATCTCGCCACTAACCGCGAAGCCGTTGAGAGCAAGTTGAAAGCTGATGCCGCCGTCAAAGATATTGCCTGGGGGTCAGGGCCTTTCGTAAGTGATGCTCGTATGAGTTGGGGACGCACACTTCGTGGTGAAGATGTCAGCTATCAGGTTTATCCCGTCTCGTGGAACTTTCTTCAGTTTATGGGCATCGATATTGTGGAAGGACGTGATTTCAAAGAAGCCGACGAACAGGGTCATGGTATATATATCTTCAACGAAACGGCACGGGACAAATACAATATCACTCTTGAGGATCAGATTGGCGGCCATGATGACCAAATCGTTGAGATTGCCGGTTTCTGTAAAGATTTCAACTTTGCCTCGTTGCGTCAAAGTATAGAGCCTTTTGCGTTTTATGTATATGGAAAGGAACCATGGAAAAGCTGCGACAGAATATTCATACGCACTGCGGCAGGCATAGATGTCCCCGCGTTGATGGATCGAATTGTCAAGATTCTTAATGATCTTGATCCCAATTTAGGCAAGGGAATGTCATACGAGGTGAAACCATTTGAGCAAGCCATTGAGAACCAATACAAAAAAGAAACCAACCTCTCGACTTTGGTCACGTTGTTCACCATTTTGGCCATCGTCATCTCGCTGATGGGCGTGTTTGGGTTGGTGATGTTCGAGACGGAACACCGCCGCAAGGAGATTGGCATCCGTCGTGTGCACGGGGCCACGGTAAAGCTGATCTTGGCGATGTTCAACTCCCGTTTCGTGAAGATCGCGCTGGTCTGCTTCGTCATCGCCGTGCCCCTGAGTGTCGTCATCATGCAGCGCTACTTGGAAGGTTTCGCCTACCGTATCCGGCTGTTCGGGTGGGTGTTCGCGGTTGCATTGTTGGCTGTTTTGGCTGTCACAGTCGCGGTGGTGACGCTTCGGAGTCTGCGTGCGGCAACGATGAATCCTGTGAAGTCGCTGAGGACGGAGTAGAGACCAACCTAACTTTTTCCGCCCGAGGGTATCGTTTTTTTTGTACTTTTGCACCCCAAATTATTCCAGATTAAATCAATAAGAATCAATATGGCAAGCAGAAGAAAAGAACTTTTCCCCAACGTTACCGATGCAGAATGGAACGATTGGAGATGGCAAGTCCGCAATAGAGTGGAAACTCTTGACGAACTGAAAAAATACATTGAGCTCACCCCTGAAGAGGAAGAAGGTGTGAAGAAGTCGCTGCAGACGCTCCGTATGGCCATCACGCCGTACTACCTGAGCCTCATCGACCCGAACAACCCGCACTGCCCGATCCGCCGCCAGGCTATCCCGACCGGCGCGGAGGTGCACCAGTCGCCGGCCGACCTGCTCGACCCGCTGC
This sequence comes from Bacteroidales bacterium, assembly GCA_017527945.1. The sequence goes on from JAFXPL010000070.1 coordinate 7,524, forward strand.
ACGAGGACGAGGACTCCCCGGTGCCCGGCCTCACCCACCGCTATCCCGACAGAGTGCTGTTCCTCATCACCGACATGTGCTCCATGTACTGCCGTCACTGCACCCGCAGACGTTTCGCCGGCCAGCATGACTGCGAATCCACGCAGGACCGCATCCAGGCCGCCATCGACTACATCGCCCGCACCCCGCAAGTGCGCGACGTGCTGCTCTCCGGCGGCGACGCTTTGATGGTGGGCGACAAGATGCTCGAATCCATCATCCAACGCCTGCGCTCCATCCCGCATGTGGAGATTATCCGCCTCGGCAGCCGCACCCCCGTGGTCTGCCCGCAGCGTATCACTGACGACCTCGTCAACATGCTCAAGAAATATCATCCGATCTGGCTCAACACCCACTTCAACCACCCCAACGAGGTGACCGAAGAGTCCATGGCCGCTTGCGCCCGTCTTGCTGACGCCGGCATCCCGCTCGGCAACCAGACCGTGCTGTTGCGCGGCGTGAACGACGACACCGAGATCATGAAGCAGCTTGTGCACGACCTCGTGCGTATGCGCGTGCGCCCGTACTACATCTACCAATGCGACCTCTCCATGGGTCTGGAGCATTTCCGCACGCCCGTCTCCAAGGGCATCGAAATTATTGAGAACCTGCGCGGACACACCTCCGGCTACTGCGTCCCGACCTTCGTGGTGGATGCACCCGGCGGCGGCGGCAAGATCCCTGTGATGCCCCAGTACGTCATTTCCCAGAGCCCGCACAAGGTGATCCTCCGCAACTACGAGGGTGTCATCACCACCTACACTGAGCCCGAGGATTATCAGGAGAACACCTGCAGCCCGCTGCCCGACAAGAAGCACGTCGAAGGCGTGGCCTCCCTCCTCCACGGCGAGCAGATGGCCTTGGAGCCCAACGAATTGGCGAGAAAGAAACGCCACAGAAAATAGTTGGCAGTTAGTAGTTAGCAGTTAGTAGTTACAGGGTGCGGTGAAATGAAATCGCACCCTGTTTTTGTGTTATTCCATCGCGTGGCTCAGCTCCTCCTATGAATTATCAACATCAATTGAGCATCAACCCGTACGGTCGATAATAGGGAAACTTTCTGTCATGACTTATCAACGTACACTTATCAGCTATACTTTGCGCGATGATGATGCGATCAATCATATCAGAATGTCTGTCATTGCCAATGGTCAGAATCGGAATTTCATCTAAGACCTCGAATACCTTGTCTGTGATTGGCTCGAGACTAACATTCAAAGTTTCTATTGAATTAAGAATATCCCTTGCGCTTCCATTAATCTGAATTTTACCAAGTTGCTTAAGATGAAGTAGTTCCAAAAGGACAAATTCTGAAGTGACATATTGATTACCACTAGGATATTCAATATCATACCTCAATTCTTCGTCTAATTTTGGACTATTGCTCAGGAGCCAGCCAACAATGTGTGTGTCAAGAAAATATCGAGACATATTAGTTGAGGTTGTATGGGTCTTCAGTCAACTCAACGATTTTGATGTATTTGAATTTTTTTCTAAGCCTTTTTGCCTTCTTTGCGTTATCCTTCGAATTTCTTTTTGGTGCCATAACGGGTAGGTTCTTCTATTGTTTTATTATTCTATTTCGGCTGCAAAAATACATTTTATTCTTTAATATCAGCACAGTTGTTTTCAAAATATTTTTCATTTCGCTTCTTAACTATTAATTGTTAAATTCAAGAATCGCAAGTCTCGAGGAAAAATTGTATTTTCGCGGTCAAAATAAAGCCGATATAAAACGAAAAACGCTATGATTATGCGCAAAACCACCTTGATTCTCGTGTTGTTGGCCGCAGTGACGTGCGGCAGGGCACAGGATTTCCTCACGCCGGAGTCGTATGGGATATACAGCAGCAATAGACACGGCAACGAAACATTATTTCGGCTATTGTTCCAAAAACCTAAAAGCAATAATGCCGTATGGGAAATGGAATATAAGACCTTCTTTCTCTGCGCACCTTCTTTTTCAGCGGAATACGCGCTGGAAATCGGAGACGGCGAATTGACCTTCACCAAAGCGGACCAAAACATTTATATGGCACTGAGCAGACATCTAAAGGAGCGCCAACCCGACCCGTTGAAGGTGGTTTCCGTGGATATCAAGAAAATGTCTGTTTCTGAAGAGGTTTGCAAAAGATTGTCCGCGCTTTTCAATCTCGCCACGATGACAGCCACGCATATTGAGAGTAAACATTCTGGTTTCGACGGCACCTCCTACTATTTCAACCACATGAGGAAATTGGCATCCGTATGGGTACCGGAATCTGGACGCACCGCCCGATTGGTGCAGATGGCCGATCGTCTTTGTTACGCCGTGGAGCACAAAGACACGACCGTGCTGAACCAACAGATGAAGGAGTGTGGCGCCTTGATCCAAGAGTTCAAAGAGGAGTGGCCCTCACGTTTTTTCAAACCGATTCAAGGTGTGACACGACACTCGAACGGCTTATATTGTGAATTGTACTGCACCGATTGCATACGCCTTAAGGTTCCCTACGGCAACACGTCAAACAATGACACTTGTGACGTGGTTGCCGCCATATATTCGGACAGCCTCTCGGCTTGGTCGCGCGAGCTTTTCCTGATGTACGATCTACCAGAATTTCCGACCGTGGTCATCGATAACACCCGTGACACCGCCTTCTGCGAAGCAAAGATATACGAAAATCACACGGTTCGGAAAATCACGCTATCCGACCGGTTCTGGCGCCGCGACGTCATCCTCTCCGCCGCGATGCTGCCGCCAGGAAGATATTATTTCGAGGAAGGGCAATGGAAAAAAGAAGAATAGCCTTAAGAAAAAATGGATTATTTTGTCAACCCGTTTGTTGACATTTTTTGTATTTTTGCACGTTCGTTATTATAGTGACTGTTTTGAAACAAAGTGCAGGGCAATATATCAGCAAATTGATGGTCAGAGACCATTACAACCAGTCGGCGTTGGCAAGGGAATTGGGTATCTCACGTCAGATGCTGAGCTATATTGTGCTTGACCAAAGAGAAATAACGCTTCCATTGTCCCTGAAAATCGAATCTCTGTTTGCTCTTCCCGAAGGCAAAATCCTGAAAATCCAGAACGAATACAAAATCCGGCAATACAAGGAGAGTCTCAGACGAGAGTTGTTCGAGAGACTGGAGCAGGCACACGCTTTCTGGTCTTACGACAATGTCACGGCAAACAATCTGCCTGATGAATTGCTGATCGAAAAAGTGTTTGTGCATCTCGACATGGATGATATCGCAAAATTATTCGAACTTTTCCCTAAAAAATACATCCAAAAAGTATGGCGTGAGAATATGGCCGTCCAAGGGGAGTACCTTTTCGACCTGAATGTGATGATCGCGCTCGTCTTCTTCCACATCAAAAAACCTGAAGCGTTCCTCCACCGCCAGGAAATGTCACATCTGAAAAAAATAACTCACTATGCGTAAAGGATTAACCCACGTACCGACAGCAATGGATTGACCAGGTTTTCCATTTTTCAATGCCAAGAAACGGCCTGCCAGCTGGAACATTCGCGCGATGAAACGGCAGCTGGACAACATCGGGAACGGGAATTTTTCCGTGAGATCCTTGTAATCCGCGGAAGTCATTTTATTCCACGAATCGCGCGAATCACGCGGAAAACATTCCGTGAGATACGAACGATCCGAGGACCGTTACTCCACGCAAATACATGCGATACGTGGAATTCATCTTACTAGCACGGCATCGGGAACGGAGAGCTTTGCGTAGTGCTCGTTGGCGAATTTCAACGAGCAAAGAAAATACTCCTGCACACATCCTTCTGAGAATATGGACGGGAAAAGACCCGGGTTCTCGCGCAAGTACTCCTGCAGCATCTCATTATGGACCAGTCTGTCCTGATATCCCAACTGCCGGCAATCAAACGTATCGACATTTACCACCTTGTCTCCTATTTTAAAATGCTGGCAATGTCCTGACAAGGCTAACGGATAGCCTGACAACTGCACATACATCCGAGTCGTGGGGGCAACCGTAGCAACATATTCTGCCGAATTGACTTTTTCCAACGTATAATAGGAAACATTCAGTTTCGTTGTCAAAGAAATCCCTTCATGCGGAGTTAACATCAATGTGTCAAACGGGAAAACTTGCGGCTCTTGCCCCAGACGAGTTGTCTCAAGACAATTCCAAAAGTGTTTGAAAGATTGGGAATGCCAACGACCTCCATCATAGTGTAATTGACCGAGGCGAAGACTGTCGTAAAGTAGCGTAAGAGTTGAATCGGTGGTGTTCGTGATCGTAAAAGAATATTGCATCACCACATCAGATATCAGAACACAATCAAAAGGGGCGCTCATGCACTGCGGGAGTTTCTCCAAACTGACATGGTTAACACCAAGAGTGTCGAAGGAGATAGCAAGCTGAGTATATCCGAACTTCGGAACAAGATGTACAACGGCCATCAACAGCATGATTTTTCGAATAGTATTCATCGCTGAAAATAATTTATAATTCCACTTCTTCATGTTATAGATATACATTTGAAATGCACGCCGCAAAGATAGCATTTTTATTAGCATGATACAAGAAATGCAAAAGATTGCGGCTCATGCTTCCTATCCGCGGAGAACACTACCTCCGCTCCCCCTGGCCCTGTCCGGCCTGCGAGCCCTCCAACTCCATCTTCCCGAACTTGAACGACAGCCCGAACCGCACCGTCCGCGCCCGATAGCTCACACGCGTGGAGTCGCTGTAACTGTAATAGGGATTGGCGTTTACGGTCGCGTTGCGGTTCCAGTCGAAGAGGTCGTCCACATTGACCCACACCGCGATGCGCCGCTTCCAGAACTCCGCCCGCAACCCGAGGTCGATGCTGTAGCTCGGCCGCACCGTGGTGAAGAGGAACACGTTCTGCGACTGATAGTTGGCAGCGGCGTTCACCTCCAATACCTTCCACAACTTCGCCCAAAAGTTCAGCCGGAAACTATAACCTAAATTCTCCGTCAAGTAGGGCTGCTCCTCGTCGCGGAACTGGAACGCCGACTTCGTGTAATAGACATTGCCGTAAAACCGGATGTTCATGAAGCTCTTGAGCTGGTACGTAACGTTTACCTCCGCGCCCGTGTTCAGGGTCTTGCCTGCATTGATGGGCTGCGAAAAACAGACAACCCTTCCGAAAAACGGGTCGTAGCAGACATCCGCAAGGTTGGAGAACTCGTCTTTCGTGTTCTTGAACCACGCATTGACGCCCACATTGCCGAATTTGTTGATATACTTCGTCCAGCCTGCCTCCACGGAGTTGGTGAACGCTTGCCGCAAGTCAGGGTTTCCCGTACTGAAGCTGTCCTCCCCGTATCTGCGGTAGGTGGTCAGGTCGGAGGCCTGCGGATTGCTCACCCGCCGCGTGTAACTCAGCTTGAAATTGTGCATGTTCTTCGTGCGGTAGCTCAGGTGTATCGACGGGAAAAGTCCCCAATAGAGCTTCCGCACGTTATCGGCAGGGGAATCGGGATAGTCTAAATTCAGCGACAGCAGCTCGGAGCGCAGTCCGCCCTTCAGCGTGAAGCCGCCGAAACGGTGCTGCAGGGTGACGTATGCGTCGAAATCCCCGTCCTGATTGCGCGCGTTCATCGAACGCACCGCGTCATTCACATAGTAACGCCCCAAATCGGCTGCCACCAATGTGTCCGTAGTCAAAAGCTGCTTGTTGTAAGAATAGCTTCCCGAGACCCCCGTCTCCACCTCGCCGTTCTGATGATATGGGATTGTGTAATCAACTGACACACTTCCCCTATGATACTGGTAATCATTTGTTTGCAGCCAGTCACGATCCGCAAGCCTTGGTGAAAGATAGTCGCGTTGGAGATCACCGCTCAAGCGGTAGCCCTGCCCCGCATATATGGCTGAAGTACTCAACTTATGCCCTTGGTTGTTGAATTTATGCTCATACCAAAGACCCACGTAGCCCGACAAAATCCCGGATCTGTTGTGCACCGTATTATGATAGGAATAATCCCCGGGATTGTAGA
>JAFXPL010000071.1 GCA_017527945.1 Bacteroidales bacterium
AGTTCAAAGTTCAAAGTTCAAAGAGCTAAACCTCCTAAACCTCCTAAACCTCCTAAACCTCCTAAACCTCCTAAACCTCCTAAACCTCCTAAACCTCCTAAACCTCCTTTTTAACAGTTAATAGTTAAATAACGCACGGAAAAAGGAACAATCATGAAAGCAGCCGAGCTTCCCCTGCTTCACCAGATGGCGTTGGAAACCACGGATTTCTTCCCCGAGTGCGCCGGCAAGGAAGTCATTGCGGCCATAGCCGCCATCAACTGCGAGTCGGGCGCGGACGCCTTCGCCCACGAAGAAGGGCTGCTCGTCGTCCGCGTCAGCAATGACGACATCTTCACCCTCGCCCCTGTTGACAAGAACAAGTTGCGAAAGTTCTGATGTTCAATTCGAAAAAAGTGTATCTTTGCCGCCGAAAACGCGTGGACAGATTTGTTATGATTGCAACCACAGAAAAAAATGCTAAACCATCTTCCTCCGCGATTTCAGTTTTTTATGTTTTATAATTTAAATTACTGATTATGAGTTATTTATTCACATCAGAATCGGTGTCAGAAGGACACCCCGACAAAATTTGCGACCAGATTTCGGACGCATTGTTAGACAGTTTCTTGGCGCAAGACCCCGAGTCGAAGGTGGCGTGCGAAACGCTGGTCACCACCGGACTCGTGGTTTGTGCTGGCGAAGTGAAGACCGAAGGCTACGTCTCCGTCGATGACGTGGCCCGCCGCGTCATCCAAAGAATCGGCTACAACAAGAGTGACTACCAGTTCGATTACAAATCGTGCGGCGTAATCTCCACCATCCACAGTCAGTCACCCGACATCAACCAGGGCGTGGAGCGTGCGGCCTTGGAGGAGCAGGGTGCCGGCGACCAGGGCATGATGTTCGGCTATGCCTGCAACGAGATGGACAACTACATGCCGCTGCCCGTGGAACTGGCGCACCGCTTTGTGCAAGAGCTGGCCGCCATCCGCAAAGAAGGCAAAAAGATGACCTACCTGCGCCCAGACTCCAAGTCGCAAGTCACCGTGCAATATTCCGAGCGGCATCGGCCCGAACGCATCGACAGCATCGTCATCTCCACCCAGCACGACGAATTCGCCGACGAGACCTCCATGTTGGAGACCATCCGCCACGACGTGGAAAAAATCCTGATCCCACGGGTCAAGAAAAGCTGCCCGCGCAACGTTCAAAAATTGTTCAATACTGATTTCCAGTTGTTTGTGAATCCCACTGGCAAGTTCGTCATCGGCGGGCCTCACGGCGACACGGGACTGACCGGACGCAAAATCATCGTCGATACCTACGGCGGACGCGGTGCCCACGGCGGCGGCGCATTCTCCGGCAAGGACCCCTCCAAGGTCGATCGCTCGGCCGCCTATGCCACCCGCCACATCGCCAAGAACATGGTGGCCGCCGGCCTGTGCGACCAAGTGCTCATCCAAGTGGCCTACGCAATCGGCAAGGCAGAACCCGTGGGCCTGTACGTCAACACTTACGGCACCCGCAAGGTGAAAATGTCCGACAGCGAAATCGCCCTGCGCATCAGCGAAATTTTCCCCATGCGCCCCTACGACATCATCGAGCGCTTCCAGCTGAAGAACCCCATCTACGAACCTACGGCCTCCTACGGGCACTTCGGCCGCGACACTTACGACGCCGAAGTGGAAACCGCCCACGGCAAAAAAACCGTCACCTTCTTTCCCTGGGAACGCCTCGACTACGTGGAAACTCTCCGAAAAGCCTTCAACCTCTAAACCTCCTAAACCCCCTAAACCTCCTAACCCTCCTAAACCCCCAATATGAACGCACACATCTTCCCCGGACAGGGCTCGCAGCATCCGGGCATGGGTCGAAACTTGTTCGAGCAGTTCGACCGTGCCCGGGAGCTGTTTCACCGTGCCGACGAGGTGCTGGACTACCCCATCTCCGAGGTCATGTTCCACGGATCGGAAGAGCAGCTGAAACAGACCAAGCACACGCAAATCGCGATGTTCCTGCACGGGTACATCGCCCACGCGTGCCTGCACCGCGAGAAGCCGGACATGACGGCGGGCCATTCGTTGGGTGAATACACTGCACTGGCCGCCTCCGGGTGCCTTCGCTTCGAGGACGCGCTCCAATTGGTGGAGGCACGCGCCAACGCCATGCAGAAATGCTGCGAGAACCAGGAGTCAGGCATGGCCGCCGTGCTGAAATTCGACGACAAGACCATCGAAGAAATCTGCGCCTCCATCACCGACGAAGTAGTAGTGCCCGCCAACTACAACTCCCCGCAGCAGTTAGTGATCTCCGGCAGTCTTAAGGGATTGGAAATCGCGATAGAAAGGCTTAAGGCCGCCGGAGCAAGGCGCATCCTGATGCTCAACGTGGGCGGCGCCTTCCACTCCCCCTTGATGCAGGCGGCACAGGACGAACTGGCCGAAGCGATTATGAAATGCCCCTTCAACACACCGGTCTGCCCCGTCTATCAAAACGTCACCGCCCTCCCGACCACCGACCCCGACATCATCCGGAAGAACCTGCTGGACCAGCTGACCCACCCCGTCCGCTGGACTGCAACGGTGTGCAACATGGCAAACGACGGAGCGACACAATTCGTGGAATTCGGCCCCGGCCCCACCCTCATCAACCTCGTGAAACGGACGGTGGCAGACGTGACAACCGAATGCATCGGCACCGACGAACCCTGAGATTAGAACTTTGAACTAAGAACTTTGAACCTTGAACCTTAAACTTCACCTCCATGCCTTCCCCAAAACCCCATATCCTCGCACTGCTTGCCTTGAGCCTGACCATTTCGGCATGGGGGCAGTCGGCGCAGCAGGTGCGCAAATTCGTGAACCAGCAGCTGTCCCTATACCCGAAGACTCATCTTATAGACTTGTATAAATCTTGTTACCAAGATTTTATGGGTCCCGAACATTTGGTCCCGAATCGCGAGGCAGCGCGAATGTACCTCCAGCGAGAGTTGGATGGAATGGGAGAGACTGTCGGTCCTGCGTTGCGGCAGGGCTTCGAGCCGTGCGGCATAAAGGGCGGCCATGTCCGCATCGACCTGGAGTGCGTTCAAACAGGCTTGGTTTCCGCCGACTCACTGAATAGCTGGTTCGTGGGAAGCGCCAATTCCGCCCGAAAGCACACCTTGGACGACTGGATACGCTATTGGACAAACATCGAACAGCACATTGACGCCATGAATCTCAACCTGCCGGATTATGAAAAAGAAAAAGCGTTCATCCAATCCATGTTTTCCCAAGGGGAATACGCCTGCTCCCACAGTCCGGAATACCGGGAGAACTACTCGCCGCACTATCGGATTGTCTCCAAGAGAATTTTTCAAAAAAACAAAAAGTTTCTGTCAAAAGGGAAAAAACAGGAAACGCAAAAGTAATCTGTTAAAATGTTCGGATTACGTGTTTTTTCTTTCAAAAAAAATGTATTTTTGCACCCTTGAAAAAATAGACGAATAATTATGGCAAATAACGAAAATCTGGGTTCCAAAAAAACGGAACAAGTAGCTGAGAATGAAAACTTTGTAACGAAAGTGCTTTCATTTTTCAATAAATACCAGAACATCATTTACGGTGTCCTTATTGGCATTCTGGTCATTATTCTCGCCATTTTGGCTTTCAACCGTTTCTATCTGCAAAAGAAAAACGCCGAGGCTTCCGCCCAAATCGTGCAACCCATTCATTGGTTTACGCAGGGCGACACCGCTTCCCTGAAAAAGGCTTTGGAAGGCGACGGAGAGAACGATGGCTTCCTCGACATCGCCAGCAGCTACAAGATCACCAAGACGGCCAACACCGCCAACTACTATGCCGGCTTGGCCTATATGAAGCTCGGTCAGAAAGACGAAGCTCTGGAATATCTGAAAAAATTCAAAAAGAAAGAAGACGTACTTTGGTATGCTTGTCAGGCCACGATTGGCGACCTGTACGACGAGCAGGGCGATGAAGCCCAAGCCATCAGCTACTACGAGAAGGCCGTGAAAGGCGAGGATCCCTTCTTCACCCCCATCGCACTTTTCAAATTAGGCCAAATGTATGAACGGAAAGGCGATTGGAAAAAAGCCCTTGCCGCTTACGAGACAATTGAGAAAGATTTCTACACCGAATACAACAAAATGAGCGTCGCCCAATACACCGAAAGAGCCCGGGCCAACGCCTCCAAATAATTTAGAATGACAGAAAAGAAGAAAAACTTATCGGAATTCACCCCTTTTGAGTTTTCTTCCGCACAAGATACAGAAATCGGTATTGTGGTCAGTGAATGGAATGACCGCATTACCGATTCTCTTTTAAAAGGTGCGCAAGAATGTCTCCTTGAACACGGCATACCTGCCGAAAACATTGTGGTGAAGCACGTTCCAGGCAGTTTCGAGCTGCCGTTGGGTGCCAAATGGATGCTGAAATATACCAATGTGGATGCGGTGATTTGCATCGGCTGTGTCATCCAGGGTGAAACCCGCCATTTCGACTTCATCTCCCAAGCCGTGGCCGATGGCATCATGAAAGTGGGATTGGATTCTTCCAAACCCGTGATTTTCAGCGTACTGACATGCAATACGATGGAACAAGCCGAAGACCGTGCAGGTGGCAAACACGGAAACAAAGGAGTGGAAGGAGCAATTACCGCCATGAAAATGCTGAATTTGATAGACGAATTGTAGAAGGTTTTGTCAATGAAGAAGTTACGTGTTGTTTTTATGGGGACTCCGGAGTTCGCGGTGGCAACATTGGATGCCATCCGGAAAGCCGGCCACGATGTCGTGGCTGTGGTCACTACTCCCGACAAGCCAGCCGGCCGCGGGCAGCAAATGCACTGCTCTGACGTGAAACGCTATGCTTTGGAGCACAAGTTGCCCGTTTTGCAACCCGAAAAACTGAAAGACGATGGTTTTGTGGAGGATCTTCGCGACTACCGCGCTGACGTTTTTGTGGTAGTGGCCTTCCGTATGCTGCCGCGCTGCGTCTATGTGATGCCGCCGCTGGGCACATTCAACGTGCACGCCTCTCTGCTGCCCCAATACCGCGGCGCCGCACCCATCCAACGTTCCATCATGAACGGGGAAACCATGACGGGTGTCACCACTTTTCTGCTTGACGAGCACACCGACACCGGTGCCATCCTCTTGCAAAAAGAGGTCGAAATCACGTACGAGGACAATGCCGGTACGTTGCACGACAAGCTGATGGTGGCCGGTGCGGAAATTGCCGTGGAAACCCTGCAGCAACTTGCCAACGGAACCGCTGTCCCGACTCCGCAGCCTATGGTTGAAAAGCTTATCCCAGCTCCGAAAATTTTCAAGGAAGACATGCTTATCCGTTGGGACGACACTGCCGAAAACATCTACAACCACATCCGTGGCCTCTCGCCCTATCCTGCTGCCTTCACCCGAATCGGTTATCGTTCACACGAGGAGGAAGAATGGAAACCGTGTGTCCTCAAAATTTATGAAGTGGAAATCACGAATACCAAGAGCGAGCGGGAACCTGGCGCGATTGCCATTCTTTCAGGTAAAAAAATGCAAATTTGCACCCGAAATTTCGACATTTGTGTCAAAATTCTTCAAATTGAGGGTAAAAAGAGAATGAAAGTCGAGGATTTTTTAGCCGGATTCCGACCAAATAACTATACCGATCATTTTTGTTAGTATATAATTCCGCATTTTTACCGTATGTTTATTAACTTAACAAAATAATTATCCACAATTTGTTATAAAGACTTGCTTTTTTCAAATTTTACTAAATTTGTGGCTCAAACTCATTATTAACCTTTTTAAATTAAAAAACATGAACAAGAGTGAATTAATCAACGCAATGGCCGAGAAAGCCGGTTTAACCAAAGTCCAAGCTAAAGGTGCTTTAGAGGCATTTGTCGCTACTGCTGAAGAAGCTTTGAAAAAAGACGATAAAATTTCCTTGATCGGCTTCGGCACTTTCAGCGTTGCAGAACGCAAGGCCAGAACGGGTCACAATCCTTCTACCGGCAAATCCATCAAGATTCCTGCAAAGAAGGTTGTCAAATTCAAACCCGGCGCCGCTTTCGCAGAAATGAAATAATCCTTATTTCTCAACACACAAAAAAAAGCCCTGAAAAAGGGCTTTTTTAATGATATAAAAATGGTAAAAATAGAAGATAAACATTTGAGAGACAGCGTTGTTGAGTATCTTCAACAATTTATCACCGAAAGCCGCCAAGCACGGCTGACCGAGATTCTGCAAAACCGTACCCGTCATGTCACTGTAGTACTGGAAGATCTGTTTCAGGCCCAGAACATCAGTGCCGTTTTGCGCACATGCGACTGCTACGGTGTACAAGACGTGCATGTCATCCAGCATCGTAATGAGTTTGAACCCAACAAAGACATCAGCATGGGTGCCGACAAATGGCTCTCCATCCACGAATACCCACACAGCGACCATAATGTGAAAAAGTGCATCGACCAGTTGCATGAGCAGGGCTACTGGGTGGCCGCCACTCTCCCAGACGAACAAAAGCGCACCATCTTCGATCTCCCGGTGGAGCGAAAGACCGCTTTCCTCTTCGGCACCGAGCTGACTGGCCTCTCCGACGAGGCCATCCGCTATGCCGACGGCAACGTGCTGATTCCCATGTATGGCTTCACCGAAAGCTTTAATATCTCCAATTCTGCCGCCATCATCCTGTCTCACTTTAGTGAAAAAATGCGCCGCTCAGAGATCAACTGGCATCTTTCCGAAGAGGAGAAAGAGGAGCTTTACTTTGAGTGGTTACAGAAGAGCGTGAAAGATTCAGAAACCATTATCAAACACTTTTTGAGCAGAAAATAGCCGTTACACTTTTCTTTTTCCAGCCATAAAAAACCCCCTCCGAAGGCGAAGGGGGTTTTGCTTTGTGTTACAAAAACGCGCCTTAACACGTCTTTGTGATATTATTTCAGCAGAAGCTGGTTATATTTTCTAAGTGACTCTAAAATATTGACTCTCACGTGGATAAAATCGTCTGCGCCAGCCTCTTTGAGCGCATCGATGCATTCGGTGGGGTTGCCGGCCACAAGGAACGGAGTGTTCGGGAATTGCGCCTTGCACAGTTTGGCAGCTTCCACGCCGAGGGTAGCGTACTCCTCGTCGGAGCTGCACACCACGATGAGATCGGCGTTCGCCTCGCCGGCAGCCTTCACACCCTCCTCCACAGTGGCGAAACCAGCGGGTTCCACAATCTGGTAGCCGGCACAACCAAAGAAGTTGGTGATGAAACCTGCGCGTGCCTGACGCATGGCCAAGTTGCCAAGTTTCAGCAGGAACACGGAGGGACGATGATGATCTTTGGCGTATTTTTCGGTTTCAAGGCGCACCTCTTCGAAAGCCATGGCGCCGCGATAGGTCTTCAAGCCCTCGCTGTCGTCCTTTTTCACGCGCTCGATCTTGTCGGCCATAGTCTCGTTGATGTTCGGGTACTGGTTGGTACCGAGCAGGATATAACGACGAGTAGCGATGTTCATGTCGCGCTTCTGGCAACTCTCCTCAATGGCGGTCTTGATGGTGCCGTCTTCAATGGCCTTAAGCGCACCTCCTTGCTGCTCAATGCTTTGGAATAGTTTCCAAGCGTTCTCAGCGATGGAGTTGGTGAGATTCTCCACATAGTAGGAACCGGCGGCGGGGTCCACCACACGATCCATGAAGGCCTCCTCCTTGAGAATCACCTGCACGTTGCGGGCGATGCGACGGGAGAACTCGTCCGAGTCCTTGTAGGCCACATCGAAAGGCTGCAGCGAGATGGAATCGGAACCGCCAATCACGGCCGACATGCCTTCCGTAGTGCTGCGGAGCATATTGACATAAGGATCGTAAATCGTTTTGTTCCAAGTGGATGCAACGGTATTAATGTGAATCTTGTATGCGCAGTCGCAACCAGGGTTGTACTGGGCCACCATGGTGGACCAAAGCAGTCGGGTGGCACGAAGTTTGGCGATTTCCATGAAATAGTTGGAGCCCACGGAGAGTGTGAGCTGCATCCGCGAGGCCACTTTTTCGGGCTTGAGTCCCTTTTCCGTACAGAAGGCAAGGTATTCGTTGGCCATGCCGAGCGTGTAGGCGAGTTCTTGCACAATGGTGGCACCGGCGTTGTGGAGCGCAATGCCATTCACATTGATAACCTTGAAGTTCCTCATGCAGCCATTCAGTTCCAGCAACGTCACCGCTTGCATCAAATCTTCCTCTGCGGATTTCCAGAACTTGTTGTGTTTCAGGCGGTAGGTCAGTGGGTCAAAATTGAGGCTGCCCTGCACTTTTTCGGGATCGAAATTATGCGTTTCCACGTAGCTGACAAAAAGTTTCATCAGGTCGAGGTAGCTTTTCACGTGGTTGAACTGCACGCCATTGGTGTTGAGGTCGATATCCTTCAGCAGGGTGGCCATGGCGTTTTCACCATCAACATTGGCAGCGTTGAAGGCGATGCAGGTGGCGCCGCGCTTGAGGGCGTCCACTGCGATGGCATTGGCCTTGGCGGGGTCTGCCTCCTCCACTTCCTGCACGATGTCCCAATGGTTGTCACGGGCTTTCGTGCCGCGTGTGTAGGGAAACTCATTCGGCATGGTCTTCAGATAGTCCAAATCTTGGAGGTTTTCGGCGCGGTAATAGGGACGAACCTGAAATCCTTCATCGGTTCTCCACACCAGCTTTTTCTCATAATCGGCGCCTTTGAGGTCCTTATTGATGGCGGCTTCCCACTGTTCCGTAGATACGGGCGGGAACTCTGTGAATAATTTTTCGTCGTTCATAATTTCCTTTTATATTTGAGCGGGCAAAGATACATTTTTTTAAGGAACGGACGGCATTCCATTCTTTGTTTGCCAAAACTATAGTCTAAGTAAAAAGTGTATCTTTGCCAACTTTTGCAATATTTACAAATAATATATGTAACATTATGATAGACAACAATTTAAAATACAAAGTCGCCGACATGGGATTGGCGGAATGGGGACACAAGGACATTGATGTCTCCCAAAAAGAGATGCCGGGCTTGCTGGCCATCCGTGAGAAATATGGCAACAGTCAGCCGCTAAAAGGCGTGCGCATCATGGGGTCACTGCACATGACCGTCCAGACGGCCGTGTTAATTGAGACGTTGACGCACTTAGGCGCTGAAGTTCGCTGGTGCAGTTGCAACATATTCTCTACGCAGGACCACGCTGCCGCCGCCATTGCCGACAACGGTGTTTCTGTCTTCGCCTGGAAAGGTGAATCCCTGGAAGACTACTGGTGGTGCACCGTGAATGCGCTCTCGTTTCCCGGCGGCAAAGGCCCTCAGCTCATTGTGGATGACGGCGGCGACGCCACGCTGCTTATCCATCTCGGCGTGAAGGCAGAGGACGACCCGTCCGTACTTGACGCAGAACCTGAGTCGCACGAGCAGGCGGTCATTTTCAGCACGTTGAAGCAGGTGCTGAAGGAGGATCCGCAACACTGGCATAATATGCTGAAGGAGATTCGCGGCGTGTCGGAGGAGACCACCACAGGCGTGCACCGTCTCTATCAGATGATGGAGCGCGGCGAGCTGCTCTTCCCCGCCATCAATGTCAACGATTCCGTCACGAAGTCGAAGTTCGACAACAAGTACGGCTGCCGCGAGTCGCTGGCCGACGGCATCAAGCGCGCCACCGACGTGATGGTGGCCGGCAAGGTGGTGGTGGTGTGCGGCTACGGCGACGTGGGCAAAGGCTGTGCGCAGGCCATGCGCTCCTACGGTGCCCGCGTGATTGTCACCGAGGTGGATCCCATCTGCGCCCTGCAAGCCGCCATGGAGGGCTTCGAAGTGAAAACTGTCGAAGACGCTCTCGATGAGGGCAACATCTACGTCACCTGCACCGGCAACTGCGATGTTATCACCGTCGATCACCTCAACAGGATGAAAGACCAGTCCATCGTCTGCAACATCGGCCACTTCGACAACGAGATACAAGTGAGCGCGTTCGAGAGCCAGTCGCATATCAACAAACGCAACATCAAACCGCAGGTGGACGAGTACATCTTCCCCGACGGCCACTCCATCTTCATTCTGGCGGAAGGCCGTTTGGTGAACCTCGGCTGTGCCACCGGTCACCCCTCCTTCGTGATGAGCAACTCCTTCAC